>NZ_JALXWY010000011.1:0-68025 GCF_025144155.1 Corynebacterium sp. p3-SID1194 | reverse complement strand
AGTGGAGCCGCCTGCGAGAATCGAACTCGCGACCTTCTCATTACGAGAACCATGCTTTATGCGCACTACCTGCGTCGTAATGCCGCGTGCGCGCCGTGTGTGCGCTTAGGGTGCCCGAATAGTCGACAGGGTCCGCCCGCCGTTCGTACCCCCACTGATTGCCCCCGCGTGCATTACACGTTGCGTAATACTACGCCGCGCGTAATAATGGTGTCAGAAGCAAGGAACACCACCAAGAAGGATCAGAAAAATGGCACAGTACGACCACACCGCAGAAGTGAAAGCCCTCCTCAACGCAGGCATGACCCTCGAAGAAATCTCCTCCGCCCGCCGCGAAATCGACATCGACACCTACAAAGACGGCAGCTGGGACGCTGTCACCTGGAACCGCCGCGACCAGCGCTCCTTCGACGCATGGGCAGAGACCAAGCTCCGCCAGCTCGAAGCAGGCACCACCGCCCCGCTGGCCACGGACCGCCAGGTCTCCTACATCATGAGCTTGCTCGCCCAGCACGACGGCCAGAACGTGACTTGGTTCACCGCTGGCCCGACCGACCCAGCCGAGGTCGCCAAGATGACACGCAAAGACGCTTCCACCTACATCTCCGCCCTCAAGGGCGAGTAGCACCAGAAAGGAACCGCCACAATGACTACCTACAGCAGCGCCTACTCCTACGAAGAATCAGTCGTGATCCCCGCCCTGGGCGATGACGCCGGCGACTACGACACCCTCGCTATCGCCCAGGACATGCTCGAATGGGTCACCATCCCCTCCGGGGAGCCGGGGTGGGACGACGCCAACAAGTCCGGCATGGTGGAGCGTGCCGATGTGGATTTCTGGGAGGTCGCCGCCACCCACTGCAACGACGGCACCGCCCAGCTCGCCCGAATCGTCGCCCTCGACGAGACCGTCGCCGACCTCGAAGACAAGCTCGCTGATGCCAAGGCCCGCCGGGACGAGGCCGCGAAAAAGGCTGTGGAGTCCGGTGTGTCAAAGTACTCGATCTCACAGGCCACTGGGCGCACTATCTCGTCTGTGCAGAGGTGGGTGCAATAAGAAAACCCCGCTTACGCGGGGAAGTCGAGCCAATCTCACTAGGACTATGGCTCACCCCCGCTAGCGCGGGGAACACCACAAACAATAGCACAAAACACAAAAAAGACCCCCGCCCTGTCGTGTAGCCAAGGTGGGGGTCAAAAATTCATGTGTCGTCCAATGTGTGCGCCTGCCACTCCGGGAACGTCAACAGCGTCGGCGGCGGCAGGGTGATGTTGTTCTTCACGGCCCAGAACTGCAGGTCCCGCCAGTACTCCGCTACATACAGCTGATAGTGGTAGTGACTACTATCCCGCGTTCTTAGATCCGCGATCTCCTTTTCCAGGGTCTCAATTGTCTCCTCTAGGCGGTCCAGGCGGCGCGCATTCGACCGCTCGTCCGCAGCGACCGCTTCCTTTTTCCGGCGCTGCACCCACCTAGAGAACGCGCCTAGTACACCGCCGTAGTCCGCAGCAGCTTTGGATACTAGGCCGGAGAATGTTGCCAGAATAATCCCGAGTACGAGCAGGAACCCGGCGGGGGTTTTAGTTGTTTCGAGTAGCTCGATTAGGTCTCTCGACTCCACCATCGCCCTCCCTGTTGTCCATAATCGCTATACGAATCGTCAGCGACCCAGCCATCACCCCCCACATCGCTGCCGCCGCCAGATACCCGGTGAAAAACCGCCAATCGTCCAACCCGCCGCGCACGACGTCGTCTACGACGAGCACGGAGAAAGCGAGGTAGACACACATGGCGATGATCTGCCCGACCCGCAACACCCGTGGGGCCTGAGCGACAAGCGCGGCAGTGACAAGCGCGGCGACTATCAGACAGGTGATTCCCCAGACCATCGCGGGTGTGTATTCACCCAGCTCGAAAGCCCCCATGCCGGGTTTGGGGTTGCCGCAGATGTAGTCCGCGCCCCGCGACGCAAGCTGAAAAGCAAAAATACTGGTGATGATCGTGTCCTTCTTCGACACAGCACGCATACATCACACCCCCTGAACCTCGTCTGGGTAGGCGGTGAACCCGTCGTACACAGGCTCCGGCTCATACGCGGGCGCGGGCGCTGCTGCAACGTCAACACCGACGGGCTTCTCGTCGGACTCCCAGCCGGTGTTCATCGCGGCCATGCCGCCGCCGATGATCGCTGCCAGTGACCCGGCCTGCGCTACCCACTGGTCCACCTGGTCTGGCTGCGCCCACCCGAGCACGACCGCTGCCAGACCGACGAGGGTGGCGACGAGGTAGATAGCTTTGCGTACTACCCATGGGGTGCCGATGACAGCGCGGGGTTTCGGGGCGCTCCTGGGTACACGGTGAGTCATTACTACTTCTCCTTCCCAAAGAATGCGGTGAGCTTCTGCCAGATGGCGGGAAGCATGTTTTTGTGCATGTCCTCGATTTTCCGGTCGGTCTCGAGGACGAACCCAATGAGGGTGTCGCGGAACGGCTCGAGCTCGCCGTCGCGGTCCCGTACGCGGGTCTGGAAGCGGTGGGTCAGCTCGTGGTGAATGTCACCGACCATCTCGAAAAGACGGTCCTGCTGCTCGCTGCTTAGTGCCATGAGTGGGCCTTTCTGTGAAGTGTTTTTCCTGCCAGTGAAGATTTCGCGGAGTTGGTCGACGCTGCCCTTAAAGGCGTTGACGTCGATGGGGTATTTGTCCCCGACGACGCCCTCGGACCCGAATTGGAGAATGTCGGGTTTCCGGTCGCCTAGTGGGTAGGACCAGCCGCGGTGTTGGTCTCCCCCGTCGGCTGCGTAGGTGTCGCGGGGGTCGCCCTTACGGTTCCGGCCGTAGTTGGACACCCACAGGTAGCCGAGCCCGTCCATGGACGGTTCCCCGCCGGGCATGTGCTCCCAGTACCAAGCGCCGGAGTAAATGCCGGGGACGTAGTAGCCGCGTCGTTCAAGCTCGCGTTTCGCGGCCCACACGTCGCCCTTGGTGAGCAGCTTCCGACCGTTGCTGCCTACGGATTCGACGTCGATCCACACACCCAGGTCTTTACGGCCCCCGAGCTGCCTGTCAATCACGTCGACCTGCTGGGCGATGGTGCTGCCCTCCGACGGGGCGCGCAGATACCAATAGGTGGACACAAGCAGGCCGTGCTTCTCGGCGTCCGCCAGGTGCGACTTAAAGAGGGGGTCTTGGTAGGTGCCGTCGCACAGGCGGATGATGACAAATTTCATGCCGTCCGCTTTGACTTTCGACATGGGGTAGTTTTTCTGCCACCCGGAAATGTCGATACCGAAAATCGTGCCCTGCGGACCAACCCGCGTCGACCCGGACGGGGCCGGTGCCGGGGCGCTGTCGCCGCCGGGGCTTGGGGCGTTATCCCCCCAGAATCTCGTGGGATCGATGTCGTGCCCGCCGATACGGCCCGGACGTGTCCACAGCTCGCAGTGAGCGTGGGGTCCGGTGGACTTTCCTTCGTTGCCGACCTCGGCGATTTTCTGGCCTGCCTTCACGTGGTCGCCTGCTTTGACGAGGATCGAGCTGTGGCGCATGTGCCCCACGATGAAGTCATACGGCTCGCTAATTCCCTCAATCCAGACCCAATTGAAGAACCCTTCGACGCTGCCGGGTGCGCGCTCCTTGCCCTGAATCACCCTTCCATCGAATGGGGCGTAAATCGGGGTGCCGACGAGGGCCGAGAAGTCGATACCCCGGTGCTTCGGTCGGCTCTTCGTGCGATACCCACTACTGATCCTGTAGGTACCGCGTTTCAGCGGTAAATACATGCGTTTTCCCTCCTTTTGGGCATGAGTTAACCCCCTGCCGGTGCGCGGTCAGGGGGCTTGTGTGTGGGTGGTTAGACTCGTTTGTAGAGTGCGGGGACGGCAGACGGTTCCCAAGCTGTCTGAAAACTGCCTTTCTTATTCGAGTCGGTACCACGTCAGGGTGCCGCTGACATTGACTAACTCTTGTTTTTCGCCTGCGGACATGACCGCCCCGCCGCTAAGTTGATTGCCGTTAACCATCGGCTGTAGCGAGCACCCAAACACGCTAACGATGCTGGCATACGGGGTGCGATCTACTTTGAATACACCCACGGCTTTCTTCCACCCTGCGGGGATAGAAACGTCCCGGTCCGACGTAGTGATTTCGACGGTGCGTGTTTCTGGTGTGCCGCCGAGCCTGCCCAGCAATTCAGTGGTGACTGCCATGCTTATACTCCTGTGATCCTCTCAAGTTCCATCGTGTCTGTGTTTAGCCAGTGGTCGCCGACCACGGCACCCCTGTCGGCGATGTCTGGTGGGCACGGCCCGGGTCCGCTGAACAGGGCCGGACGGCGGGTCACCTCGTTTTTGGTGGCGCGGGTGGCGACCTGCTCCCCCAAGCTGTCCAACTCCGACACCACATTCCGGCCGGAGATAATCACCGGGGCACCCGTTTTGCCGATGATGACTGTGCCACGCTGCTGCGCGACACCCTCGTCGGTGGCGTCCACCCCGACCACCACGTGCTGGTTCTGTTTGACTTTGGAGTAGGAGCCTAGTGCCGCCGAGTCGGTACCGCTGGCCTGCGTGGTGTAGCCGAGCGCGACTGCGTCGGTGTTGGTGGCTTTCGCTCCGCGCCCCCACGCGACCGCCCCTGTGCTGGACGCGGTGGTGCTGGTGTTGCCGCTTTTGAGGGTGTTGCGCACACCAACACTAATGTCCGACAAATCAGACACAGTGTGAGTGTGCGTCGCGGGCGGGAACGTGTCAGGCTTACCGGAGATCCCGTCCCATGTTGTTGTTCCGGCCGGGCCCTGTTTTCCGTCGGGACCAGCAATGGCTGTAAAGGGGACACGACCACCGGACCCATCGGGCACGTACATGACCCGCCCGTCTTTTCTAAGCGGCGAAACGCTAAGGGTAATTCTCGCTTCCTCGGTCGGGTTGAGCACGCGCACCGCCGGGCCACGATCCACACAATCCACGATTAGCTGGGTTGTAAGGATCGATCCCTTAATATTTCCAGGGGGCGGCGAGCCTACTGAAAAAGGGTTACTGGCTTGGGAAAAATCATAGATTCGTACCTCATCGCAGCCGGTGGCGGCGACGGTGAGCACAGCCCAGCCCCTATAGTCCACCACATACCGATCTGTAGACCCCGGCCTAGTGGCATATTGCCAGCCCGTACCAGACGCGACAAGACCGATAGGTTCCGTTACACCGGCCGGATTCGCCCCGGTATTGATCCACAAAACATCGTTTCGTCCCGGGTCAGACTCCGACGCAATCACGCCCATACCCGACGCACCCTGCGGACCGGTATCGCCCTTCTCGCCCTTATCGCCCTTCAGGTTAGGAGACCTTACCCCGTTGACTTCCAGCTGGGTCCCGATCCAGCGGGTCGACCCGGCGATAGTCGCCACCCGCTTTGCATCGTTCGACGCCGCCTCGGCGGATTCAGCAGCAGCGTTTTTTGAGCCTTCCGCATCCTGCGCGAAACCTTCCGCCGCCTCGGCGGATTCAGCAGCAGCGTTTTTTGAGCCTTCCGCATCCTGCGCGAAACCTTCCGCCGCCCCGGCGGATTCAGCAGCAGCGTTAGCGTGGTTGATCGCTTTCCGCGCGATTTGCAGGTCTGCACCAAGCTTAGCCAGCATCGCGTCGAGCTCACCGGCGTGAGCTTCCCCACGGGCCACAGCCAGCCGGATGCACTCCTCCAGCGTCGCGGATTCCACATCGGGGACAAGCAGTCGCACCGACACATCGGGGTGGCCTACCGCCGCCACCCCAATCACAGCCGGCCCCGGCAAGCACTCGAACTCGAGGTGTCCCCCGGTCACCTCGACCTCGTCCGGGTGATCCGTCACCAACCCGAACCCGGCCGGGCGGGGCCGAGGAGCACGCAGCAGCACCCGGGACACATCAACGGCGCTACCGAGAACGTCCTTAATTTCACCACTAACACGAACCATCCTGTCCTCCTAAAGGTAGGCAAAAGAAAACCACCCCCAGGGGGGTGGTGAGCGGGTCATTTCTTGACGTCGGGGAATATCCAGGCAGTCGCAGCTTTGTAATAGCCGCCCAGGTTGTTAGGTTTCATGTTGAAAAACCTGTCGGACGATGTGATAGTTGCGGCTTTTACGTCCGTGTCACCATTTCTGGTTACAGCCATCACCCACACGGCCCCGGTCCACTTCCCCCGCGCCTCGAAATTGATTGCGCCACCACCAATGTTTGAGGTGAAGTAGAGATTTGCTAGGTCACCGCCGTAGCTCAGCGTCCCCTCAGATCCCGACCACATACTGGCACGCCCCTCGTCAACGTGGACCATGCGAGGCATACCCTGAATCACAAGGTCCTGGGCATGGAGAGCCGCAGAGTTAGCCGCAGAAACCTTCGTCTGCTCCTTTTTGAACTTTTCGTTCAGCCGGTTAATTTCACGCTGCTGCTCCCACAAAAGAGTATTCGCCGCCATATACGAATTGAGAAGCCCCGGCGGCGGAGCAGACCCAGAGGACATGCCGATAATCTGACTGTTAATCGCGGCGAGCTGCGACACAAGGTTTGCCTGCGAAGCCCCGCTTCCACCGAGGAAATCCCGAATCGTCCGTAAATCCGCTGCCCGTTTCTGCGCTTCAAGCTCCAACCCGCTCTTACGAAGCCGAGCTTCAGTAGCGATCGCTTCCTCGCGGGCGTCCGATTCCCTACGCACCGCTCTAGTCGCAGCACGCGACACCGCCCGCACCGCGCCTTCAGCTTCGCGGCGCTCTGACAAAATCTTTTGATCATTCTCCCGGTTAGCCGCAAGACGGCGAAGATCATCCGAGACAGGTTGCCCGCCGACTTGCGCTGTGGCTGTGCCGTCCCCATTAAAACGCAGCTCGGTCACCAGCTGATCCGGCAGGATCCGCCGCCACAAAACGACAGGCTTCCGGTCATTGACCCGCACATCAACCCCCGGGACCAGGCGGCCGAAACCAGCCGGCCCGATCTCACGCTCGAAGAACTCCCGCCCGGCGGTACGCTGCGCCGCCTCATCGAGGATCTCCTCGACATTCGACCCACCATCAACCGCGTTGATCTCGGCATCGACGCGAGTAAACCGGCGGGCAAGACGCCCCGGTTTCCGCCGCTCCGGCAAATCAGCGACGAAACCGAGACGGCGTTCATCCTCCAGCTCAGGCGCATCGAAATCATCCGGCCACGTGACCGTCCACGCCCCGAAAGCGTATGCAGCCAGTGGCCGCATCACCGACAGTTCCCCACCATCAGCGATAAGAGCAGCATCAATCACGGTCCACCTCCTCAACGCACACACGGAACACCGGGTGCTGATAGGTCGTTAGCACCGGCTTATCTTTTTCAGGATCGATACCTGTCGGCACAAGCATTGGCGCATCGCCTGGCCACCACAGCTCCGTCCACACATTGACGCCCGCCGCCTCCGCGGTAGACGCGAAGGTGTCCCACAAATAGTCGTCGGTGACAGGCATGACCACACGGCGCCCATCAGCGGACGGGACGGAGTAATCCACGACCAGGTGCGGATCGCCCTCCCACCCTTGAAGAGCGTTCACGGCAGCGAACGACTGGTGGCACAAACGGCGGATAGCAGACACCGCCGGACCTTCGATCGTGTACCCGTCAAGACGAGTAGCCATCTCGACCGGGGCATAACGGCGGATAGTTTCGTACGCCCCGCCGGCGTCACCTTCCCAGTTTTCCCAGAAAGATTTATGCCACGTCCACGGCACAGACGGCGCGGGGTGAGCTTGCAAAAGCGACGTCGACGAGACCCCCTCGATCGTGAGAGTGCTGGGGGCGTCGGCCGGGCCTTCGGCGCGGGCTTTGACCACCTCGTAGGCAAGGCGGCGCCCGGGGAGACACACCACGACGAAAAAGTTTCCTTCCGTGGCCGGCACGAGGTAGCCCTCGTCATCGAACCGGCCGAGGTCTTCAGCAATCAGGTAGTCCACGGCCGCGTTCGTCGGCGCGAGCTTACCCCGCGCAGGCACAACCAACTCGAGTTCTGCGTCGGGGGCCAGACGGCGTTCAGCCGCCGACATCGACACCGGCGGCGGGAGCTGCACAACCGGGACGCCGTCGCCATTGCACAGACCGATCCACCGGCCAGTGTCGGCGACCGCCTGGTCGATCGTTTCCCGTGGGATAGGCTCCACCATCGTTACCTCCATGGAGTGCTGAATCCGATGTCGTACTCGAGGCGAGCCCCCGAGAACATCGTGTAGGTGCGCTCCTGCCCCGGTGGGACAGCTTCAGCGAAATAGGACCGCCGCACCTTTTCCCACAAGACTCGGTCAGGATTGCCATCACGGTCACTGACGAGCCCTGATTCAAGCGGGTCGGAGTGGAATACACGCTCCTCTGAGCCAGCGTCCGGTAGGACTACCGACGCCCCGGAGGGCATCGTTACCGCCCCGCCCCTGCCGGACCAATAGACCCTCGGCCATACATAGACATGTCCTCTATTCGTCACTGTGACGTTATTAGTGCCGGATCCCCGCTCCCAAAACACGCCATCATCAATGACATACGGAATGTCCATCGGGATTCGCCGCTGCAACAACGGCGACCGCTGCGGCGCAGGCAGACCCTCATCACCAAGACGACACGCGAACCACGTCATGGGGCCGCCTTCTCGACGCAGCTCGAGACGCCCGGCCCGGTCGTACGACCACGCCGACACCCACGCCGGATAGAGCTGCTCCATCGGCACCACATCACCAGGGTCAAGTAGGACCCGCAGCACACCAGAGACCGGCTCGACCCCGGCCGACCCCGGAATGACGACTTGGCCGGGGACACCGGCCAGCCGCACTCCCTCGGTCGCCCGCACACCGGCGAGCCCATCGAGGCCGCCTTCTAGGAGCACCACGCCGGCTTCACCGTAGGACAGGTCCCACGACCGGCCATGTGGATCGACGTAAACCACCTCGTAGTCCACTTCCTAGTCTCCTTTCCTATCGGGCGCGAAGGCGCATCAGGTCAGCCGGGCCAGGCGCTGCGGACGCTTCCAACTTCTCGACGCGCAGCTCAATACCGTCGAGCGACCCCAACTTCTCGAGCATGACGTCGACCTCGGCCGCCGAGTAAGCGGCCTTGTCGGTAAACGCCAGCTCGATACGTGAGGTTTCACCGCGGGACACTCGCTGAATATCGACCGCGTTTTCACGCTCGAAATCAGCCAGCGTGCGCAGCGCCGCCGCCACCGCCGGGTCCTCCGCGCGTAGCGACTCCGCCCGGTACTTCGCTGACGCAGCCGCCGAATCCAGCGCAGCCGCAGAATCACGCAGCGGACGGACCTTGTCCTCCAGGGCGACCTCGTCCGCGAGATCTTCTTGGTCGCGCTTGCCCTTCCTGATCTCGTTCTTGATAGAGGCCAGGCCCTGTTCGAACTTGACCGCGTCCAATGCGCGACGTGCATCCCCGAGAGCAGACCCCTCGAAGAGACGCGCGGCATCTTCGTCGCGGCCAAACACATACATGGTCTGGGCCTTTTTGACCAGGCGAGCCACCTCGTCGTCGTCCACACCGAATCCAGCGAACTCGGGTCGGGCCTCGAGCTCCGCGATGCGGGCATTGACGGCACGCAGCGATGACTCCGCGCCCTCCTTACCGCCACCGAACCGCCACACAAGCGACAGGTTGTTCTTCACGCTCGAAAGTTCCGCTTGGAGCTTCGCCTTCTCGGCATACAGGCGCGCCACTTCCTCACCGACATACGCCTGTGTCTGGTCAAGACCGAAAGTTTTCCCAGTCATAAGGGCCAGCATTTCCGCCGCCCGACTAAGGTCTTCGGACGCGCGTTGAGCAGCACGCGCGGCGTTCCGGTGAGCATAAGACGCTTCGATCGCTTCCATCGTGGCGCGCTGAGCATTTGCCATACGGGTAAGTTCAGCCGCATCGACTTCAAGCTGAAGCGCTTTCAGTTCCGGCGTGAGCGTTTCCTGCCATTCCAGGCGCTCGTCCATCGCCTTCCATTCGCCGTACCGGTAACGGTCGTATTCCAGCGAAAGGTCCCGATAATCCCGACGTGACCGGCGCATCTCTTTTTGCATTTCCAGTTGGAGAGCCGCCCGGGCGTCAGCTACCTGCCGGTCGCCTTCCAAACGGGCCCGGATCATTCCCGCCGTAGCGTTCCGCGCGTCCATAGCCGCCTTCGTCTGCGCGATCGCAGAGCGGACCAGCTGGATTTGCAGATTAGCCACCATCTGCTGCTGCTTCGCCACCAAATCGGTGAACTCACGCATCGCAGACACAGAGTCATGCAGTGCTTCAGCCGAGGCGAGGCGCGCGGAATGCACCGCGCCCACGACCCGGTCGACAATATCGATGACCTTGGTCACTACCTCGATCGCGACCTTGATTGAATCAACGACCTGTCCGACTGAGAGTCCCGCCGGCCCCGCGACTGCGGCAAGCGAGATAAGGGCATCAGCGGCCTGCGGAACATATTTGCGCACCTGCCCGGCGGCGTTGATCAGCCCGGCGTTGATCTGGGGGGCCACATCGAACACGAGCATGTCCAGTGCCCGCGCGGATGCTTCACGCGCGCTAACCAATTCGGATTCAGCCTTCGAGACGGACTCGGTGGCTTTCTTCAGATCTTCAGCGCGCTTTTCGGCGGTTTCTCCCTCCTTAACGCCAATGTCTTCGCGGACCCTGGCCAGTTTCTTTTCGGCGTTGGCGACCTTCTCCTTCGCCTTTTCTTCAGCCTTCGATTTCTTATCCGCGTCCTTAGATTCAGCCTTCGCAGCCTCCTCAGATTCCTTCCGCGCCTTCGCGAGCGCTTCCTCCGCATCGGCAAGCTTCCGCTGATCCTTCACAGAGATTTCCGGCGCATTCTTTTTCAGGTCCGCCAAAGCTTCGCGGGCTTCGAGCAGCTGGCGTTCCTTTTCCACGATCGCAGCAATACGCGATTCATACCCATCCCGGGAGTCGACGAGCTGTTTTTCCGCACCAAGCGCGGTAGAGAACACGTCGGCGGTCGTCTTCAGGCCGACCAGCTCGACGATTTCCGTCGCCTGGGTAGCCGCCGCGCGGGCAGCGATTCCCTCGTAGGTGTGAGGATCAGCGATCTTTTCGAGTTCGCGGACAGCAGGCTGCATAGCCTTATCCACACCGGCGACGAACCCGTTCCAGTTCCGAGTGTTGACGAGCTCGTCAGCCAAACGGCGAAGGTTCGCGTTGAGGTCTTCGCCGACCCGGCGCTGCTGGTCACCAATAGGCTGCCAGAAACGATTCCCCGCCCCGTAGGTACCACCGTCGGCGAAACCATGGGGGGCAGAGATAGACGGGCGACCCTTACGCGCAGCGCGGTTCATTTCTTCCACCGCACGCGGGCCACCAACTGCCCGAGTCCACTCCGGAACCATGATCGCTTCGCCGCCCGACAAATCAAGGCGCCCGCCGGTCGGAGACCAGAAACGGTGAATATCCCGGCCCGGGGTATACCCCGGAAGCACACCACCGGCGGCGTACCCGTGACCATGACCCCACATGGTCGTGAGATCACCGCCGTAAGTCGCCCGGTAGTAGCGCAGAGCCGCGTTCATGTTCGCCCACGGATCTTTACGGTCGTTCGGCAGGGACGGATCGCGGTACGACGCGAAAGTCCCCGGAATGATCTGTAGCAGACCGACACCGGCAGATTCGCCCGTTCCGTTCACGTCCACAATTTCTTGTGCCCGGTTCGGGATGCCGCCGGATTCGGACATGATCTGTGACAGCATCGCATTAACCTGTGCCGGATCGTCGGCGTTAAAGCCGTTCCGGCGCATCGCAGCCATAGCCATGTCACGCCACGATTCGGCGTTACCGGCGGTACCGGCGGACCCGAAAAACGCGCCCACTTTTTCCTTCACGAAATCCCACGCCGACGTCGCCAATTTCTTCAGCATCGCGAACGGCAGCTTCCCGATAAGGCCAGGACCTTCCCATTTCGGGAGCTTATCGATCACCCCGTCCCACAACTTTTTCGCGTGGGCGCCCACATCGAAGAAACCGCCTCCACCGCCGTCTCCGCCGGGGAGGAATTCTCCGAGAATGGAGGCCATGGTGTAGCCGCGCGGGAAGCGGGTGGAACCCCATGCTCGGGGGCCGTAGATAACGCCATCGCCGCCGCGGGATTCAGCGTTCATACCCGCCAGGGTTCCCGCCATGTGGCCGTCCATGACACCGATGGTCACGGGGCCGGATAGGCCACGAACGAATCCGAAGCGGCCCGGGTTTGCCTCGAAACTGGTGGTGTTGAACAGTCGACCGGAGCGCCCGGACCGTCCGTTAATTTCGTGGACAATGCCGGACCACAGTCCTGAACAGTCCCAGGACGGGTTGCCAACGCCGCCCCACTGGTAGGGCTTCCCCTGTTCGCGTTTCATGAATGCGTCGGCGCGGAGAATTCCCTCCGACTGCTGTTCTTTTTGTTTTGTGTCGCCGTTAGGGTAGACACCACCCTTCTTGAAGGCGAATTGTGCCCCCTCCCCTAGCATTTTAGCGACCGCAGCTTTGCCGCCTGTCCGTGCGGCGCGGTTGAGAGCTTCGATGGACTTAGTGCCCACGGCGCGGGTGAACTCGGGGCGCATGATGGCTTCACCGCCGGAGAGTGCGACACGTGTCCCCGTACGTGGGTCGATCATGTTGTAAATGTCACGTCCCGGGGTGTAGCCGGGGAGGATACCGCCCCGGGCGAAATCACCGAGACTTCCGAGCGAGATTTCGGAAAGCTCGTCAAGACCGGTGAATTTCGCCACCAGGTTCCAGGCCTTACGGATTCCCTTGTTGTAGACCGTATCGACCACAAAGCGGACCGGCTTCGCAGTCGCGGACCGGATACCGTCCCAGATCGACCGAATCGAATCAACGGCGGTGCGGAACCACCCCTTGACCTTATCCAGACCATTACCGATCGCATTGAAGGCAGGCGTAACTGCGTTATCTACTACCCACCGGATACCGGCGCCGAGCGCGTCCCAAGCGGGGCGAATGACGTTATCCCAGATCCACTGGAAGAACTGCCCCACAGCACCGAATCCTGCCTTGATGGCTTCGAAAGTCGGCTGCAGGATGTTTTCCCACATATTGCGCGCACCGTTGCCGACGGAGTCGAAGGCGGGGCGGATCACGGAGTCCCAGACCCACAGGATTCCTTGGCCGAGCAGAGACCACGACGTTTTGATCTGCTCGATGTATGGGGCAAAAATGTTGTCCCACAGCCACTGGATGACTACTGCGATTCCATCCCAGACCGGCTTAATGACATTGGTCCACACCCAGGCAATGCCCTCGCCCAGGCCCTGGAAAGCGAGCTTGATACCCGTAAACGCGGGGACGAGCACCGTCTGCCACAGCCACGTCGCAGCGACCGAAATCGCGTCCCAGGTCGGCTTGATGATGTTCGTCCATGCGAACTGGATCGCAGTAGCGAGCACATCCCACACCAGCTTGATACCCGTAAACGCGGGGACGAGCACCGTCTGCCACAGCCACAGTCCAGCTGCGGCGAGCGCATCCCACGACGGCTTGATCACGTTAGCCCACGCCCACGCGATCGCAGTCGATAGCGCATCCCACGCCACTTTGATTCCGTTCCACACAGCGATCGCCACATCGCGGACCGTGAGCAGGTAGCCAACGTACATGCTCGTAGCACCTTCGCTAAGACCGAAAAGGGTCCCGCCGGACACTTCACCGGTGAACAGAATCTTGAAAACTTCGCCGACGGAATCCTTGACCATCGCGAAGAAATCGAACAGCGGCTGCAGTGCGGTACGCACGCCCGCAGCGAAGCTACTGAACCAGGTCTTAGCCGCCTCAAGCTTGTCACGCACTAAGTCCATGAACTTTGACCACAGTTTCCGGCCCGTCTCGGTCTTGGTGAAAAACGCCGTCAGCGCCGCAACAATCGCGAAAATTGCGGTGATCGCGATACCGAGCGGGTTATTCTTCAGCGCGGTATTGAAGAAACGTTGAGCGATACCCGCTGCCTTCGTCGCCCCTTCGTAAAGCTTCGTCGCTTTAACCGCGCTGGTGAGCCATTTGACGAATCCGCCGGCGGCAGCGATCTTCATCTGTGCGTTAATAAGTGCGAGTGCAGTCGCTGCACCTGCGAGCCCAGCGGCCAGGGGCACGAGCCACTGCTGGTTGTTTTTGACGAACCCGAAGAATGCGGACACCACTGTGAGGGTGGCGTTGAACGCGGAAGACAGCAGCTCGACGGCTGGAACCATGCCGTTGAAAATCTTGGTGACAACGGGCTCCAGGGCGAGCATCGCCTGCAGCTTGAACTGGTCCCACAACTCGGCGAAGTCCGCAGTCTCCTCCGCCACACTGCCAATGGTGTCGCCGGACGCACCGATCGACTCCATGAAGTCGTCGTAGGCGAACGCGCCGGACTCGACTGCCGCGACGAAACCGGCGCCACCACGGGCACCGAAAATGGAGTTAGCTAGGTCGATGGCTTCCGCCCCCTTGCCGGCGCGGGTGAGCTCATCGATCTGCTTGATCATGTTCCACAGCGACTGCTGCGGGTCCTCGCCATCCTTAGCGAACTCGCCAAGCGCCTTCGTCATGGACTGCATCGTCTTATCAGCGTCAAGACCAGCCTTATCCAGCGCACCCAACAGACCGGCGGACTCGGTCAGGTCGAACCCGAATTCTTGGAGTGCCGGGCCAGACTTAGTCAAGTTGTTGACCAACTCGTTCATTCCGCGTCCGGTAGCCTGCGAGATTTGGAACAGGGTATCCAGGGCTTCCGGCGTTTTCTCCGCCTCGATGCCGAACTGAGTGAACGCACCAGTGACGGCGTTCACGTCGGCCTCCATGCCCATGCCCTTAAGCTGCTGGAACTGCGTAGTCAGCTTCTCCAGCGGTTCCCCGGTGACACCAAGACGGGTATTCAGGTCAGCCAGGGTCGTACCGATCTCCCCGAGATCGCCACCGACACCGATGGAGTCACGAGCGACGTTACGCAGCGAATCCTGCAGCCCTTCAAATGCAGCACCAGACGCACCAGTACCCACACGAATAGTGTCGTAAGCCTCATCGAATGTGGCGCCAAGATCATAAGCGGCCTTACCAGCCGCGCCGACAGCTGCACCGATCGCAGCGGCAGCCACCGCCACGCTCTTCAGCGAGATCTCGAAACCTTTCGAAGAATCATCCGCACCTGCCACGGCACGCCCGTACTCGTCGGTGGCTTCCGCCCCGACCTTCGTCGCGTTCGCAGCTTCCTCAGTCTTGACCTTCAGGTCCTGCTGCGCCTTCTCGTGCGCCTGAGTAGCAGTTTCCGCTTTACGCAGAGCGGCTTCCTCGTCGCGCTTCGCCTTCTCGTAGGCTTCAGTAGCCCGCAGAATATCCGACTGCTTGGCGCCGGCTTTCTCCTGGACCTCGGCGAGCTTCGCCTGCGCCACCGACGTTTTACCGGCGGCATCAGCCACACGGTTCCACGCACGCTGCTGCGCTTCAGCAGACCGATCGACCGCCTTCTGCGCCTTCTCCACCCCGGCTTCGATACTGCGGGCGATCTTCTCCCCGGTCTCCTTGCCGGACTTCTCGGCCTTCTTCCCCATTTCGTCGAAGAAGTTGTTGAAGGACGGCAGGATCGGCACGTAGACAGCGTCACCGGCGGAGCCGATCGAGGAGCCGAAAGCCATGGTAGGAGCCTCCTATGCAGACGAAGGTGGAGCGAACGAAGGGGCGAGCCCAGACAGGTACTCGAGAGCGGCGCTGCGATCAGATTCAGCGACCCGCCCATACTTGGTGGGGGTGTTCTCGGCTTCATCCCACGGTGTATCTGGCCACGCGGGCAGATCACGATGCTTTTTCACACCGGCGGACGCGCGCGTGTAGGCGGCGGTGCGGACCATCTGGCCGGCGATGAGCCACTGGATCTGCCGGTCAAGAGTCCACAGGCGCCCGTTGTTGATCGCGCGGTGTAGCGCCGAGTCCTCCGGGAGCCCGTCGATGAGCACCTCCAGGCGACGAGTCGTAATCTCGCCGCGGTGAAAGTCACCGACGGGGTCGCCGCCGTAATGGGCGCTTAGCGCTGCTTCGCACGCGCGCGGGTATTCGGCGAGTTCCGCCGGGAAGGGTTTTTTGCCTGCTCCTCGCCGATCTTCTCAAGCGCCCAGCGAAGCAGCACCACAGGATCCACGCCCGCCTTATCGGCAGCAGCCGTGAAGTCCTCAGCCTGGTCGCCAAGCATGAGCTCGCAGAACTCGGTGCGGAACTGCGAGAACGTGATCAGTTCGTCTTCGACGTCTTCCTGCAGCGTGTTCAGGCGGTCGTTCCATTCTGCAGACTGCAGACCAGGGGCAGCGACCTGCCAGTCCTTCCCGAAACCAGGGATAGTGACGGTGCCGCCGTCCGCGCCGATCGCTTCGGACCGCTGAGCAATCAGATCATCGAAAGAGCCGAGGTCGCGAAGCTTTTTCGTGTTTGCACTTGCCATTTTGGGTTTCCTTCCAAAAACTTGTGGGTTTCAGGGGTTAGCGGGGCCCAGGGCGAAACCCAGAATTCCCTGGGCCCCTATGAACTACTGGCTGGTGTCGCCGGAGGTTCCCGGGACGGTATCGGTGGTATCGCCGACACCCGGGTTACCGGCGGCGGAACCGCCCGCACCGGCCGGGGTGTGCCACTCGCCGAGGTCGTGCTTCGCCACCTTGGAATCGGAGATCAGGCCGGCCGTGCCCGGCTTCCAGCCCTCCTTGAAGCGGCGAAGGATGGAGTAGCCGAACTCGTTGTCGATGTTGGCTTTCCAGGTCATCGGGTAGCCGACGAGCTCGCCCTTCTGGTAGGTCACATCGGACGGCTCCACGACGGAGGCGTTCGGCAGCCAGAAGCGGCGGTGCTTCTCACCGTCGAGCACGTCAATGCCGAGACGGAAGCGGAAGTCCTCCGGCAGCTCGCCGCCCTGGGTGAACTCGACGTAGCCCTCGTCTTCGAACCACTCCATCTTCTCGGCCGGCACGCCGTAGCGCATAGCGGTAGCAATACCGCCGATGGTCCACAGGGTCGCCGAGAAGGTGAACTCCTCAGAGGTGATGGATTCACGGATCGGAGAGTTCGTCTGCCACGGGGTGAACGACTGGGTCTCGCGGGCGATGGCCTCAGACAGGCCCTCGTCGCTCATCCAGCCAAGCGCCACGTACGGTGCGACATACGGTGCCATGCCCTCCGGGGCGTCGGTGCCTAGCGGGCCGTAGGTTACTTGGCCGGTGACGCCGAGCTGGAGCAGAGAGTCGTTGTAGTTCGGCTGCGTCAGATCGACGCGGAAATCGGTGGACGTAGGAGAAGTCATGATTTGGTCCCTCCTTTAGGGAGTCAAGCCGGAACGAGGATCTCGGCGGTGAGCCCGATCCGGCGGGTGTATTGGTTTCGATCCGGCCACTTTTCGGGCCGGGAGACCTCGGTGGCCCGGGCACGCCCGGACCGGAATTGATACAGGTGGGCGCGCAACTTGTGGGCCACAACCATCGATGTCCCTGCGCGCCACTGTTCCGGGGAGACGTAGAGGTTCACGTCGACGCCAACGGCATCGACACCGAGCCCCTGCAGGAAGGGGGCGCGGCGAGCTGGTCCGGCGGATTCCAACTGGACAGCCGGGAGGTGCTTAGACGCGAAATCGTGCGGGAGCTCGACAAAGACAGAGTCGACCCCGGCGAACTGCGCAATATGGGCGACTAACGCCGGATAGATGTCCATAGCGGTTATTCCCCTCTCGCGGCGCGTCGCAGGGCGTTAATCCGCTTGACGCTTTCTGATCCGCGTTCTTCTTCGATGTTGTCGGAGATCACGTCGACCACAGCGCGCCCACCGGGACGTGTTTTAGGTTGCGCCCGGTAGTTCGCACTCCCGCCGTTCTCTCGCGATATTTGCGTGGCCCTGGCCACGAGTCGTTGCGCTGCTTTGTCCAGCGCCCCGGACTTCGCGACCGCTTCATTAGCTGCACGCCATGTCTCTTCAGATGGTCGCCATTTAGCCACGCACCACCTCCAGGACTGCTTCGACGTGGTGGACAACGCCGGGGTTGAACGGGTCAGGCCAGCGGCCCGGTTCACCCACGACGTCGCAGACCATCACCCCGCCGACACGTACTTGTGAATCGGCGGCCAGGGCCGGTAGGTCTGTGCCTGGTGGGGTGATCAAGATGAAGCGGGACACCGTTGTTGGGCGCTCCACCCCATCTTCAGATGACGAATCGGGTTGGACGGAGACCAGAAAGTCGACTGGTGCCCACTGTGGTTGTGACCAGTCAGCGACCGGCTCCGACGAGTATGGCGATGACACATACCGCGGGCCCGCCACTTCCAGACTCTGGTTGAAGATGATTCCTGGTTCGGTCATGGCAGCGGCCCCAAACGAATCTGGTCGATGATGCGCCATTCCGTCGACTGCGGCGTTACGGCACCAGGTGCACCCACATTGATTCGCCCCACGGTGTATGCCTGGCCTGGCGCTGCGGCACGCCCAGCCATTGAGCGCACTAGCGTGAGAATGTCTCCCGGTGGTCCGGCGTAGCCGTGCCGCACTGTCGCCGCGATACGGCGAGGCCGCCCACGCTGGTGCGGGCGCAACTCACTGATCCACAAGGTGCCGTCCGGCGACCAGTCATTCGGACCGATCACGATCGGCTCCCCATCGACGGTGACCGACTCGACCGACACAAGTCGCTTCGTCGGCAGCACCACAAGGGGATCGCCGGGGGCATCCACAGTAAGTGTCTCGTCGCGCTCCGGCCACACATGCCAGTCAGCGAGCCGCCGAATGGACTCGACGGCAGCGTTGACCGCTTCCTGGGTCAGCGACGACGCACCGGGAAACGATTCGGGGGTGAGTCCGTGATCCTCTGCGATCGTGTTCGGTTCGGTCACGGGTCACCTCCTGTTATTTCGTTGACTTTGTGCGGGAGCGTGGAGTCGCCTTCGGCTGCTCCGGTGTGGTCGGCTTAGCGCCGATCTTGAGTTCGACGGCATCGGGGTAGTTGCGGTTGACGGTTTCTTCCGTCAGTCGCAGTACTGTTTCCCGGCCGCCGATGTTGACGCGGTATGGCTTAAGCGTTGCCATGTTTGTTCACCTCCTGGTTAGGCTGCTGCCGGGACACCCGGAATCTCCGCGCCGGCAAGGGAGCCGGTGACGAAGGCGGCGGGACGCTCAACCATCAGGCCGAGGCGCTCCTCGGCGCGCAGAGTGATGAGGTTCTTCTCGAAGTCGTCCATGTTCGTGTTGGTGGAGTCGACGCGCAGGCCGCTCTTGCGCAGCACGGTCGCGCCCTGGCGGAAGTTTCCGAGAATGTAAGTGCCGCGCTGGATGGCCGGGGTGTCAACGGTGCGCAGGCCCCACATCTCCGGATTGAGCTTGATGCCGCCCTGGCCGTACTGCCCCATGAACGGGCCGCCGGCGAGGTACTGGCCGTTGCCGTCCTTCGCCAGGCGCACACGAACGTAGTCGGCGGTGTTCATCACCAGCGCGTCGGCTTGGAGGTCGGTGAACTCCGGAACCTTCTGGGAGGCGATGAAGATGCCATCGAACAGGTCGCCGGCGATGTCGTGCTGCTGGACGCCCTCACGGTTGAGCAGGCCGGTGAGGTTCGTACCTGCGCCATCGCCGTTGAGAAGCTGGGCTTCCTCGACGACGGACAGCTCGTAGATCAAGTTGTTGTTGATCCAGGAACGCACGAAGGTGAGGTCCTGTGCGGTCTCGTCGGTGATCTTGGTAAGCGCGGCGATCTTGGTAATGCGCTCGGTCTCGATGTCGAAGAGGTTAAAACGCACGTACGGTTTGCGCGCGCCCTCGGCGACGGTAGCCGGCGCTCCCTCGGCGAGGCGCGGGGTCTTCTCCACAAGGTAGGAGATTGCCTGGGTCTGGGGTGCGACCTGGGCGGAGCCCATGAGGTCGGCGATGACAAGCTTGTCGCGCTTGGCGTTGACGATGTTGCGGCGGTACTCGGTCACCCAGGGGGCGAAGGCGCCTGCTTCGGAGTCGGTTGCCAGCGGGGTGCGGAACGGGTCGTCCGCCGCGCGGGTTTCGTAATCCGGGGTGGCAGTCTGCAGCTGTGCGCCGCCAGCCTGGCGGGTGATGAGGTCGCCGGCGTGCTTGACGAAGTGCTCGCCAAGGGTCGCTGCGGCACGATCTGCCGGGGTGTCCTCTGGTCGGTCCTCGACGGATGCGCCCTTGACGCGGTCGATGAGGTTGCCGGCCTTGGCGGCCTCCTTGATTTCGGAGTCGACCTTGTCGTACTCGTCCATGAGGGCGGTGGTCTTCTCGTAGACCTCCGGGGTCATCTTCTCGCCGTCGGCGGGGATCAGGTTGCGCGCCTCCGCCAGCAGGGCGGAACGGCGCTCGATGAGAGACGTAGTCATTAGGAGCCAATCCTTTCCATAAGTGCAAGACGCGCCCGGGCGTGGAGCGCGAGCGCGTCGGTTGTGGTGTCCCTGCCGGATTCGTCAGGGGTGGGGGTGGGGGGCGGAGACGCCTCCCGGTGGTCGGTTTCGTCGGCGGCTCTGACGAGCGCGTCGACAACTACCGCTTCGGTCGCGGCGTCGAGATTGGCCTGCTTCACAGCGGTCAATAGTTCACGCGCGGATTTCGCGGAGACGATTTCGGTGTCGCGGTTCGCCCCGATCGGAACGACGGACACTTCGTAGAGGTCCACTTTGCGGACCTCGAAGAGCTCTTCACCGTCGACTGTGGCCATGCCGGCATCGACGTAGTTGAACGCGAAGGACATCTCCGACAGTCGGCCCTTGCTGATCAGGTTGAATACCTGAACAGCTGTGGGGTTGTCCATGTCGAGATCGGCGGTGATCTTGAGTCCGCGGTCGTCTTCGATGGCTTCGACGACGCCGCCGATGTTTTTGAACGGGTCGTTGAAGTCGTGGCCGTAGAGCAGCGGGATTGTCTTCCCGCGCTGTTCCCAGTCGGTGAGGGTGTCGGCGAAAGCACCGCGTCGCACAACGTCACCGTAGGAGTCGACGGTGTCGAAGACGGAGGCGTACGCCTCGATGCGTCCCTGTGGCAGGGTGCCTTCGGCTACCGCTTCTGACGCTGCAGCTGTGTCAGGGGCGGGTGCTTTGACGGTGATGTCGGCGTTGAAGTTTTTCAGGCGCATAGCCCCTCCTTTCGAGTTGTGGCCGGGGATCTCCGGCGGGTTGTCGTACCAGGCGCGGATACGGGCTTCGGTCCCCTCGGGTGCGCTGTCGCGTACCGCGCGGGCGAGGCACTCGTCGATGCCTGGGTCGCAGACGTGGAAGACAGCCCCGATCCCTTCGAGACGCTCGATGGTCACGGCCGACGGGTGGGAGTTGATCAGCCAGACTTCCCCCGGTTCTGTCTCCGGATCGAGAAGCCACCCCATGAATCCACGTCGCAGCGCGAGCGTTGCTTCAACCGCTGCATCCCGGTGAGCGGGGTCGTCACTGCCGGCGATCACCGCAGCGATGTGGTCGAAGTCGAACCGTGGCACACCAGGTGCGGCAGCCTGGGCTACGAATGTGGATTTGCCGGCGCAGGGTGGGCCGACAACGACATGGACGGTCATGGCTCCACCTCCAAGTCACGGTGGCAGACGCAGACTTCGAGTCCGGTGCGGCGCATCATGGCGGCGATGTGTTCGGCTGCGAACGGTGAGCGGTGCCACCCGGCGGAACAGGCAAACGCGACCGTGAACGACGGTGACGTTTTGGCGCGCTCGTAGATCATCGCGGCTGCGAGCTGCAGCCAGGACTCGACGAGCGGGTTAGCCTGCATGATCACCTCGGCCGTCGCCGGTGCCACACCTGGAAGGTCGTGAACAATCGGGGACGGGTCGGGAAGATCAATGCAGTCGATGTGCACATCAAACGGCATCGGAGGACCGTTGGTGATGCCGTAGGACACGAAGTGGATCATCGTGGCGCCTCCTCGTCAGCATCAGCTGGAGTGGTGTATCCGTCGTCGGGTCCGGTGGAGACATTCAGCGGGACGATGAGCTCGTCACCACCGTCGACCTTCGGCAAGTTGTTCATCACGCGGGCCTCATTGCGCGTCATCCACGGGCCACCCACAGCCGTCGAGGTGACCGCGGCTTGCTCCTCGAACCGGCCCCGCAGGCGTTCTTCGATGTTGAACTCGACGTACACCTCGTCCGGATCAATGGTGTGGTCAAGCGCGGCTAGGCGCGGCAGCAGCTCGAAATTGATCAGCTCCTCGATCTGCTTCATCATCGGGCCGAGCGAATCTCCATAGAGCGACTGCCGGAACTCCCTAACGTTGGAGTAGTTCGCGTTATCAAGCAGGCCCACCATCGTCGGGTTGATGTGGTACACCTGCGCCACCGTCGACAGGGACAACTTGGTCATCTCCGCGACTTGTTCGTCCTGCGCCTTGAGGTGGAACGGCTTGAACTCCATGCCGTCTTCCAGGACTGGCACCCCGCCGGCACCGGAACCAGATCCGGCGTAGGTGGACTGCCACGACTGCTTGAAACGGCGCCGCGCAACCGCGTCCCACTTCGCGTCCTGCGGACGGGTAATCACACCACCAAGACGTGGCCCGTTGTGCCACAGCTGTGCTCGGTACGCCGCAGACTCGATCTGCTCTTTAAGCACACCACGCAACGCGTTAATCGGCGAGTCGCCATAACGCACTGACGATGGCGAGTACCCGTGCGAGCGGATGATGCGCTCCCCCGGCAACCACACCAACGGTTCACGGGTCGGGAAGTTCACCGCCACATGCGTCAGGTGCCACGGGTCGGACCACTTGGTGTGGGCAATCCATGCCGGCGGAATCCGGTACATGCGGAACCGGTCAGGGCGCGCTGGGTCGTCGTCGACGTACCAGACGAATTCGTCGTACAGGCAGAAGTCCATGACCGAGTCGAACAAGAACCGGTAAACGGTCTGGAACTCGTTGGGCTTGTGCATCAATGCCGCAAGATAGCTGTCGCGGACGCGGGCGCGCCCACCATCGTCCATCCGCTCATAGACGTGCAGTGACACCGTGGCGACCATGCGGGCGATGAAACTGGTGACCGTGCGCAGATGGGGCTGTTCATGCCACAGCTGCTCGACAGTCATTTCCGGCACTGCGGCTGCGAGATCCACGAAGTCAATATGGGTCTCGTAGTTGGTGTCGGCGGGCGCGTTCAGCGCCGACCGGCGCAGCCCTAGGCGTTCCAAGATGCCCATGCAGGTGCCCTCCCTTCAATCAGTCACACAATCAGTAAGCCGTCGTCATCACCCGAGTCGGTGTCTTCGCCCGACTCCTCGAGCTCGTCGTCCCAGTCCTCGTCCGCGTATGCCGACACGAACTGGTCCTCTACCCGGTGCCCCATCCACCACGCGATGTTCGTGGCGATGAATGGTGCGGCGTCACCGGTGGAGCGCTCCCGGTCCCACAGCGCGACGTCGCTGAGCTTGCGGTCGCGCACACCGAGCGCTGAGGACTCGAGCAAGGTCGGTTCGTCCATTCCGTCAGCGCGCCCCGGGTGGCGGATAAGACCATCGCGGATAGCGGAGGTGTAGGCGAGCACAGAACCGGTCATTGCGGCGCCGCGCCATTCCGCGACGTCGATGCCGGCCTCCGCGAGCAGCGGAACGAGCACAGTCGCCGGCGCATTGCCGGTGGACTGCAGCCCGACTTCGCCGGTGAACCACCCGCCGCGGCGTTCGTTCAACCATTCGGGCACCCACCCGAAACCAGCGCGCGACGCGACTACCTCGACGTGCCACATCCCATCCGGCCGCGCGAAGGCGACAGCGATATGAGTGCGGCGCGCTTCGAGCGAGCAGTCAATCCCGACGTGTACTTCCGCCCCCTCGGGCAGTTCCTCGAGCGGATCTGCCAAGGCTTCCCACTGGGCGGACGTGAACTTGCCGGGCTCGGTGGATTCAACCCACTGGCACAGGTACTCGGTGCGGAACGAGGACTCGTCGGCGTCCGGGTCCTCCGGATCGAGTGCTGCACGTGCAAGCGCGGCCATGTCTTCTTCGGTAGCGTTGCCCCACCCGAGAGACGGGTTCGCTTCGAACCAGCCATCGGGGTCGAAGATCGACCGGTCCGGTTCAGCGGACCACTCCATCAAGCACAGCTTCTCCCGGTCGGTGGTTCCCTCCTCGATCGCTTTCAGCGCGAGGTTGCGCAGTCTCCGCAGCACAACTGAGCGGACATCGCCTGCATTCGAGAACGTCCAGATCTGGTTGCGTGGGCGTTCCTTCGTGGTCGGTTCGATCGCGTCCCACATCTCCGAGGTGCGGTGCTGACGCAGCTCATCGAGCATTGCGAGGTCGGCCGAATATGAGCGACCAGCGCCGCCTGCCGCCACGACATACCACGACGGCATCGCCCCGGAAATGTCGAGCACCCCCTCTAAACCTGGGGGCACGCTCGCCAACTCGATCTGGTTTCCGCCGTTGACCGTGCGCATGTACGGCACCCAATTGCCACGCTCCATCCTGTACGGCAAGTACTTCGCCAGCACCGGTGACCGCACCGCCATCTTGAACGAGTCCCCTAACGACCGTTCCGCGTTGGACAAGTTTTGAGCTGACGACAGGATCTCCGAGGCACCATCGGCGAACAGCCGCCACAGACCTAACAGGTCCATGACCACGGTTTTGCCGTTCTGGCGGGCCACGAGCACCACCACTTGGCGGAACCGGTAGTCGTAGTACCGCTGCGGCGGTGTCTCCGGGTCGAAGCAGTCAGAACCAGGCACCGTACGCATGTCCAGCTCGAGCCCATGAATCAACACGAACTTCTGCCATGGACGTAGCGTCAGCCCGAGGATGTTCTCGGCGAACTCGATCACTTCGAAACCGAGTGACGTCGCCGGAGTCAGTTCAACCAGCGGCGGGGTGAAGATGCGTGGCTCTGGGTTCCCTTTACGCCCTGCCACGGCGAGACCGCAGTGCGGACAACTCGTCGCTTACACGCTGTGTGGGCGTGGTCTCACCCGCAGCTTTATCACCTTCACCAGACGGTATCTTCACCGGCGTCAGTCCCAGCTCAACGAGCGCTTTGAGCAGATGGGGTCCAAGGTAGAGCGCTTTGGTCAGATCTTGGCCGCCGACTTCGGCGGCAGCGTCAATGGCTGTCGCGTATTGCAATGCCAGATCGACAGCGGCCTGGTCTTTGTCACCGATGGCATCGCCGGCGGCGGCGACGCTGGCGCGCACCGAGGCGCACAGTGTTGACTCCATGCTTGGGGTTCCTTCCATCGTCCGGATTACGCGCGCGCGTGCGCGCGATGGGCCCCTCACCGCGCGTGGGGAGAGATTGCCTCCGCCCCCCTCCAGTTTTCGGCGGTTCGTGGTGCCGTGATTGTCAGGCCCCCTCCCCCTCTGGTGGTGGTTACCAGGTGGTGGTGGTGGGTCCGATTTGGAGGATGTCGTCGCGGGCGCCGCGGGAGCGGTTGCAGGAGGAGTGTGCTGGGCGGAGGTTGGTTTCTTCGAGGGCGAGGTGTGGGTAGTCGCGGCGTGGGAGGTAGTGGTCGACTTCGAAGGAGTTGGGGTGGAGTGCTGCGGCTTGGTAGTCGATTGGTTGTCCGCATAGCCAGCAGGGGGCGTGGGTGTTTTCGCATTGTTGGCGGTAGCGTTTTCGGAGTTGGACTGCTTCGCCGGTGCGCCAGAGGTCGGTGGTCACGTGGGTGCTCCTGGGAATGTGAAACACCGCAGCCGTTTGTGGGCGTGCGGTGTCGTCGCGTCGATTGTAGCAAATGCCGTTTCAGTGGTTGTGGGTTTACACCTGTTCGGGTGCTTGGCGGGTGATCCAGGTTTCGATTTCGGACCAGAGGTAGGTGTTTTTTCCGCCGCGTTTTTCGGTGGTGATGTGGCCTTTTGAGCGGTGTGTCCAGAGGCGTAGGAGGTCGGGTGTGACGTTCATTTGGTAGTCGGTGTGGAGTCGTTGGCAGATGGTGGTGGCTGTTTGTCGGGGTTCTTTTTGTGGGTGGGTTTTGGTGTATCCGATGGCGCGGTGGGTGCGGTGGGTGTAGCTGGTGAGGGCGTCGATGAGGTCGTCGGTCCAGTCGATGGTGTGGGTGATGGTGTGGGCGTTGTCTGCGATCCAGGTGGTGAGGGCGGGGCCGTGGGTGGTGAGGGGTTGTCCGGGGGCGATGGTGTTGCGGAGGTCGGTGGTGATTTCGTGGAGGAATTGGTCGAGTTCGATGGAGAGGAGGATGGCGGTGTGGTTGCCGGGTAGTTGTGGTCCTGGTGTGGCTTTCATGACGCGGGCGGTACGTGTGCGTCCGCGGGTGGTTTTGGTGGCGTTGAGGAGGACCAGGGCGTGGGTGAGGTTGGTGGCGGCGGTGTGGAGGTCGTGGGTGTCCTGGTCTGGGTGGGTCATTGGTGGTTGGGGCCTTTCGGTGCGGGTGTGATGGTGATGGTGGCGTGTGGTTGTTCGGTGAGGAGGTGGCGTCGTTTGTGGACGGTGAGGTGTGTGATTTGGGAGTCGTCGTTGTAGGTGATTCCGGTGAGGGCGTCTTCGATGGCTCGTTGGAGTTTGCTGCTGTCTGGACGTTGGATCATTGGCGGTGGTGGGTCGGTGCGCATGGCTTTGGTTCGGGGCATGGCGAATTCGATGTCGAGCTGGACGGGTCCGGTGATGAGTTTGGCGTTTGCTGCGGTCATGGCTTGGCGGGCTACGAGTGCGACGGTGCGGCGCCAGGGTGCGAGGTCTTTGTTGGTGTCGTAGGTGTAGCCATGTTTTGAGACGCGGTGGTTGCCCTGGACTTGGGGGACGCCGGGGACGGTGAAGGTTATCAATGCTGTTGCTTTCGTGCGGTGCGGTAGGTGCGGATGTGGTGGGTGAGTGTGAGTGCGCCGTAGGTGGTCAGGAAGATCACGATGTAGACGGCGATGATTAGCAGGAGTTTGGTCACTGGCGGGTGTCTTTCCGAATGGGTCGTTCGTCCTTCAAGGTTCGGAGGAGGTCGTGAAGGTAGTTGCTGATCGCGGTGAGGTGACCGACGATCATGCCTGCGAGGAAGATTTGGAGGTCGTTCATGCGTGCTTCTCCCAGGGCGGTAGGTCGTCGTCTTCTGGTGTGTGGTCGCAGCGGGTAGCACCGCCAGCGACGGTGCGGATTCCGTTGTCGTCGCATAGGTCGCAGGCGTCGATGGTGGCGCGGCGTTGGGCGCGGGCGCTTTCGATTTCGGCGGCGGCGTTTTCTTCGAACCAGGCGCGGGCGCGGGCGCACGCCCGGCATTGCGGGGCGGTGACCAGTGCGACGTGATCGGCGCAGCGCGGATCCTCGGGTGAGCCGTAGACCCCGGGTGCCTTTTCGCGCCGGAACTGGCGCGCGGCGAGCTCATCGAGCGAGCCGACGAATTCTTCAGGCGGGGTTTGGTCGCCGGTTTCGCTACTACCGTAAGGTTCCTCCCTCCCTTTATTTATATGGTCGGGTCGGGTCGGGTCGGGTCGGGGGGCCGTTACACCCCCGTTAGTAGCAGCGTTACTAACGCCGTTACTAACGCCGTTGTCACGCCGTGACATTTCTTCATCTTCGCTGGCACGAGCGTTTTCACGCTCCTGTTTTTTCTTCTCCCGAAATTCAGCTTGTCGTTTTCTCGCAGCAGCCCTCCGGGCGCGAACATTGGTCGAACTCGGGTTGAACTCGTCCCAATGAACGAACTTCCAACCGTCGTTCACCTTCTCCCACATGTCCGCGTCAACGAGCGCCTGAGCAACAGCGGGGGTTACTGCGAAGTCCTCCAGCATGTATTTGGGGACGTGTCCGTCGGTCAGTTCGCGGGCGCACCACGCCCCGGCCTGCACCCACAACCCGAGAGCCTTAGCCCGCATACGGCGCGGGATAGACTTCACCTTCTTATTCGCGTCCAACTGATCATCTACACGAAACCAGGACATGAAATCACCTCCTAAAACAGCGTCGCGTTTTGCAGGCGGGTGCGAAGCGACAAAGACAAATAAGACTCGTTGATATCGCCGCCGATATACCGCCGGCCGGTTTCGACTGCGACCTTCCCCGTTGTCCCGGAACCGTGGAACGGGTCGAACACGACACCGCCGGCCGGGCACGATGAAACGATGCAGCGGCGAGCGAGCTCCGGCGGCATCACAGCTTCATGTGACCCCGGGAACGGCTGTGTAGGAATCGACCACACACTCCCCGGGTTCCGCCCGTTGTGCGCACCGGACCACGCCCCGGTCGCGGAATTCCCCTTATTCGTGTGACCAGAGCGTGCCCGGCGCGAAGGCGACGGTCCCCGTCGTAGAGCACGCGCAAAGGATCCAGATCGAAGAAATGATCTACAGACCGGGTGAACATGAACACCTGCTCGTAGTTCTGCGACACCCGGTCAGTGCAGGATTCAGGCATTCCGTTGGGCTTGTCCCATACGACCGCCGACCGCAAGTGCCAGCCGTCGGACTGCATGTCTTTAGCGACCATCCAGGGCACGCCGCATAGTTGACCATCGACACGTTTATCCCCGAGGTTCAGCCACACCACGCCGCGCGGCTTCAGCTTCGGCATGATCGCCGAAAAAAGATAGACGAGCTTATCGACGTACAGGCCGAGGCTTTTCTCCTGCCCCCACTGATCCGGGTGACCGGAATAATCACGCTGACGCCAATACGGCGGTGAGGTCACCACACAATCAACGGATTCGTTTTCAAGACCGCGGACCACACTGAAGGCGTCACCATGAAATAAGGTGACGTCCGGCGATTCGTAGAACAGATCAGCCACGGCCAGACCCCTCCTGCCCTTGTTCGTTAATGATTCGGTCTCGTTGACTCGCGGCGAATGATAGGAGCCCCTGGGCTAGTTTGAGCGCTTCGTCGTAGTAGATTTTCTGCTCCCCGTAATCGGAGCAGAGCACTGCGACGTGGTTTTCCGTTTTGTTCGCAGGAGCGAGGAAATAGCGTCCGCAGTCCACGGCGTACCACGAATCCCGCCAATAACGCCAAGGAGCGAAGCTAAGACGGTCGGCAACATTCAGAAGATTCACTTCCACGGTGCGGGCCCGCGCGTCGGCGTACTTCATGGCTTCCGCATGAGTATCGAAGTACCTGTCGGACCAGTAGTCCGCTCGGGTCATCGCGCACCACCTGCGGCGCCCGTTCGGGAACGAGCACCGGTAGACCTCCCACTTATTCATTGGTGGTCACCTCCTGGACTAGTTGGTCGTAGATGGGGGTTTCTTCGTCCGGGTCGTGGGTGTCGCCTGTGACGGTGACAGTGCGGGCGATCACGGGTAGGTGGACGATGCTCACGTCTAGGCCGATGGGTTCGATGAGCGGTATGTCCTCGAGGACGGTGAGGCGTTGTCCGTCGATGCGGACGCTGCGCGGTGTGATTTCAACGTCGTGCAGTCTCATGGTTCCGGCCACACTCCTAGTTCTTGAGCGGTTTCGGTGTAGACCGGTGTCGGATCGATAACTTTCAGCGGTTCCGTCAGCCACTTGAGTTCCTGCCAACGCCCGTCGCCGGTATCGACGTAGACGGTGCCGTCTTCAAGGTTGATAGGTTCGATGTCAGTTCCCATTACGGTTCCTCCGGTTCCGGGTAGACCCCTATCTGCCTAGCCACGCCTTCTGGCCAGCACCCTGCTTGTGGTGTTTCTCCGTAGTCGATGTAGACATGCCCCGGTGGGCAGTCCTCGGTGGACTCTGGGTAGCTGTCCAGGAAAAAGGTGTTAACGATTTCGTAGCCGAGACCGACTACCAACAGGAGAAACACAACAGCTGCGCATGTGAGAAATATCCCTATTGCCCACCCGATAACGCGGGCGTATAACGGTTCTCTCATTGGTTGCCCTCCCAGTGTTGTGCGCAGGCTGCGAGGTACACCGCCAGGTCCATGAGGTGCCGGTTTTCGACGGTGATACCGTCCCACCCTCCGAGGAAGATGTGGGTCATGTGCTTCACGTACTCAACATGCAGCGAGTACAGCCCTTTGTCTGCCACGACGTGGTCGCCGTAAGTGGCGCGTGGCAGGGTGACGGTGATGGTGCGTGCTTGTTCGTCGATGTAGTCCATCGCTTCCCGCCAGTCGAGGAAGTACGTGGCCTCCAAGGTGTTCGGGTTCCATACTTCCCAGTCCCCCAGCGTCTTAGTTTGGCGGACTTCCCACTTTGACTTCCCACATAACTCAACACTTGTGGGAAGTTGAGTGTTATGTTCGCTCATTCCACTACCTCCCAGTCTGTGACGTAGCGGGCAATGATTCGTGCTGGGTAGCTGCGATCCCTGTCTTTTAGCCACTCACGTACCTCTTCCAGGCGCTCAAATTCGTGCCCCTGCACCACCCACAACCTGCCGTGGTACGACACCTCATAGTCGTACCGTGGGACCATCTTCGAGAGTGCGATGACAGCCTCTGCGAGCATGCCAGCGTCTACGGTTTCTGCGATGATTGATTCAATGTCGTCGTCGCCGTAGGTCGCTGCTCTATCGACTAGTGCTTTCGCTTCTTCCGGTGTCATGAGATCACCTCCGGTTCTCCGACGAGACGACGGACTATGCGGGAGGGTTCATAGGTGCGGCAAGAGCGCACGGCAGCGACGGAGTAAGTCCCCCAGTAGGAGTCCTCCTCCATCACCCAGGCCCCATCACACTTCACCTGCACCGCGTATTCGTACCGCAGCCCGGCGACGATTTCCGCAAGCTCGGGGGCGGCGGCAATCAGTTCAGTGTTCGCCACGTCCTCCGGGTCCGGTTCCAGGCCACGGTTTTTGACGAGTTCCGCGTGCACCGCGAACTTGCGGTCCAGGTTGCACAGCATTCGCGGGTTGTCCGGGTGCCGCTCCCACGGTCCCGGGGTGGCTCGTTTGCGCAGTTCTTGTGCTTTCTCCGGGGTCATGCTTCACCACCCCCACCGCAGGACCGTGGTCGCGCCGTGGTCTGCGGATGCCCTGGAACAATCCTCTGCATCGACCAGCTTCTTGAAACCAATGATTCCCCACTTACCATCATCGAGTTTCTGCACGGCCACCGAATCCTCACCGGGGGTGACAACGATCGTCCCCTCCGGCGCGTTCTCATAGTCCTCCACGGTTTCCAGCACCTCCGGGTGGTCCGGCTTCTCGCGGAGTTCGTAGCGCTTACCGTTCGGGGTGAGGCCCTCCTTGGCGACGAAGGCGATTTCGGCTAGGTCGGTGCTGATGCAGTCGATTGCGTCGCCTGCGTCGTCGCGCATGATCCATAGGCGGCCGTTCACGGTTAGTGCGCCGGTGCCGGGCATGGTTTCGTGGTCCCAGTCCACGTCCGCCATCGTCGGGGCCGTGTGTTCCATGATGTACTCGGCAGCGGCCTTAGCTCTTTTGACTAGCTCGGCGGCCTGTGTCTCCGGCGCGAGCTCCGGATAGTTTTTCTGGTAATCCTCCGCCCATTCGCGGGCGAGCTTCTCACGGTTACGCATTAGTCCACCGCTTCCTCGACCGGGTCCTGCGGCGCTGCGGTCAGCTCATGCCAGCGGGCAGTGCCGGCCTGTCGCAGGAAGGCGTACTCGGCCTCGTCGAAGGCGCCGTCGATCTGCTGCATGATCGCCTTGAGTTGGTCCTGATCAGGGGCGTTATCAATGTCAGATTTCGCGCGCGCGGCCTCCTCCGACAAGTCCTCCTCGGTGAGCTCGTCCTGCACAGCGGCGCCACCATCAAGCGCGGCACGCAGACCTGCGGACCCGCGCGACGGTCGATCCTTCCGCGTCGCCGTCATCGTCACAGGCGACTGCTCCACGTCCTCCTTAATCCCCATCCCACCAGTCAGGTGCGGGAAGAACTGGTCCGCGAGCTCACCGACGCACTTCCAGAACAGCATCTTTTCCGGACGCGTCTCGTACTGCACCTTGTTGCCCTTCACCAGTCCCTCGCGGGTGGCGCGCTCGTAGGTGTAGATCGACTCATCAGCGTCACCGTCCGGGGCGATACATCGCAGGTGCACCTTCTGCGGGCCGAACTCGACACGCTCAAATTTGTACCCATGCGAGCGCGCGATCTGCATCGCCGTCTTGCCGTACAGCGCCGGCGCCCCATGCACGACGTAGATCGCCTTGCCGACGTCAGCCGGCTGGATACCCACAGACGCACCCTTAAGGATTGCGGCGGCCATGTCCGCAGTCTTGCCTTTGAACTGACCAGCAAAATCAGTGCGCGCCATCTGCTCCGCGATAGTCGCTGCCGCACCCCACGATTCGGCGTACGCCTTGAGCTGGTCCAGGACATCACCGCCAACAGGATCCGCCTGTGGCATGAGCTGCAAGTCCTGGTTCTGGGTGATGGGTGAAATTTCAGACATTGGTGGTCTCTCCTTTGTGGTTTCGGATAGTTTCGACGGCGTCGAGGAATTTCGCGGCGGTGTATTGATCTCCGTAGCCCGAATATTCGTTGCCTTTGTCGACGAATTCGGTGAGGTAGGTGATGGCTTCACGCGGGGTGCGGGCGGTCTTGATTTCTGTCTGCGCTTCGTCCCACGGGGACGGGCATGAGCAGCCGGACGTGCGGCCGACCTTGTAGCACTTGCCCAGCGGGTCCCAGAACACCGCGACAATGTAGAACTCGTAGGAGCGGTCCTGGGCGAGCCCGGCGATGGGCACCCAGTAGTGGTAGCGCTGCGCGAGCGTTGTATCCCACTCGATATCTGGGTCCCATGCGATGACGTCACAGAGTTCACTCATCTATGCCACCTCCCCGAGGTCCGCGCGCTTTTCGAATTGGACGTAGGGGTTCCCGCCTTTGCGCGCGCGCCGGTCGGCGACCTTCACGTCACCACACTTGAGGTACTTCGCAGTCCCCATCAGCTCCATGACCTCGATCTTCGCCGCGCGCTCGGTAGCTTCCGCCTCATCGACCGCGTTAGCGGCGTCAAGGAACCGCGCCGCATCCTGGCGGCTTACCTGGATCGTCTCGTCGACGTGGATGTCCGGGTGCAGGCCCCGAACTGTCTCGTAGGTTGTCGGCTCGTCATCAAGCGCCGGCGGCAACAACATCTCAAGCGACGCCTGCCACGCGACGAGTTCATCGACGATGCGAGCGAACTCGTCCGGGTCGAACTTGATGTCGTGGATTTCCGGTTCCGGGGACGGGCCGAGCACAACCACCGACGCGGTGTGAATCCCGGAGACACCCATCTGGAATTGCACCTGGGCGTAGTAATCCATCGGCACCGAATCATCCTCACCAGGCCGCCCCCAATCGCGGAGGTTCGCGGCGGTCTTACACTCGAGGATCCGGAATTTCTGGCCCCGCGGCGCGTCCGGTCGGTACGCGCGCCGGTCGATCGTGGCCACATTCGCGAACGGCAACGACTCGTCCGTGTAAGTGATCTCGTAGGTTCCGTTGCGCCGCGGGTTCAAACGCCAGCCGGGGTTCTTGTACAGCCACCAGTCCGACAATGACTTCTCCGCCACGTGCCCCCACGTCATCCGGTCGCGCGGCTTCTCCTCCGGCTCCACAAGGCCGGCCATCTCATGCCAGATCGCGTACTGGGACGTATACCGGCTGATCCCGAGAATCGCCGGCACCTTCGATGCGGTGATCATGCGGCGCCACTCCGGCGTGCCCGGCGCGGCCGGGGATTTAACGATCGTGCCCACGGTGGGTCTCCTTTCCAAGCTGGTCGATGTATCGAGCGATTTCGTCGTTTGTGGTCGTGCGATTCTGCGGGAAAACGGGCGAGCCGCCCTTGCTCGCCATGGCTTCGCGGATGTCGTTGATCCTGAACCGCAGGTCGAGCAGTAAGTCTTCGTGCTGGCGAATGCGGGAGGTGAGCCACCCGATGGCTATTAGGATCCCGACGAAGGCCAGGTAGAGGAAGACGACATGGAGGGTCATAGCGGGGCTCCTTGAGGTGCGATGCCGGCAGCGATCAGGCAGAAAATCGCGGAGCAGAAGGTCACGGCAGCCCAGAACAGCTCCGACGGGTCGGTCTTTTCCTCCTCTGCGTCCGGGTCGTCGAGGACGCCCGTGGCACGTGCGATAGCGGTCAGGTCGTGGTTGGTCATGCTGGTATCTCCCGCATGTCGGTGCGGTACTGGACTCCCGCGAGACGGAGGTGCTTCTGAATCGCGGACGGTGCCACTCCGTGGACTTTCGCCAGGCGGTACAGTGCGCACGGTTGGCCGACGATGGAGGCCATGTGCAGGAAGTCTTCGACAACGTCATCACGTTTCTTGGTGATCATGCTGCGTCTCCGTCCGCCTCGACGGTTGCGCAGGTGCCGAAGGATTCGAGCTCCTCATAGCGCAGACGCTGGGTGCCGCCGTGTGGAGCAGTGCGTGTGTCGTTGAGCGACACTGACTTCTTGTTGAAGGCGTACGGAGCGATCTTCCACACCTGCCCTTTCTTTGTGCGGGCGAAGATCAGGTTCTGTGCGTTCGCTTCCTGCTCAAGGGCCAGCCTGTCCAGATAGGTCCACCCGGCCTCAGGTGCTTCGAGCACCGGCGTGTAGGTGGTGGTGTCGTAGGTGATGGCCTCGCGGGTGTCGAGATCGTAGGTGTAGACCAGGTGTCTTTTCGGCCTGTTATTCTGCATGTGCGTTTCCTTTCAGGATCGTGGCCGCCTAGGTGCAAGCTGGGCGGCCTTTTTCTTTGGGTTTTCGGAGCGGGTGCAGGTGCAACCTCGAGCTACGCAGGGCCGTCATGGGTTGCCCTTGCGGGGTGGCGTGCTGCCCTAGCCAGCCCGAACACCCGCCCCTCGTGCCCCGGCGCCGAATCGAACGGGCGCGATTCACAACCAGTGCGGGGCCACCTGCATCTAGAGCAGGGTTTTCAGCAACAGTGCGATAATCGAGTCAGCGTCCGATTCCTCCGGATCGTCAAACGAATCCGGTTCGTCCTCGCCGTCCGGGGCGAGGATGTCTTCGAGACGCTGGCCGATCACTTGCATCGCTGCGTATGCACCGGCTGCGGCGGACTTCTGATCAATGTCTCTTTTCGCCTCCTGCAGATCGTCTACTAGAGACATGCAGAGCAGGATTTTCGTTAGCGGAGTAGTCAGCGTGTGGTGGAGATCCGCGAGCTCATTACGGTTTCCGTTGGTCATGGTTGAGGTTTCCTTTCAAGTGGTGGGGGTTATGCGGCTGTGTCCATGCGGACAAACCGGTCTACTTCTGTAATGGGGATCAGGATCTTCACGCCCTTGCCGGGTTTCTGCCCGCGGCGTCGCCCCGAGCGAATCTCACCGCGGCGGACGAGCCGGCGGATCGTCTTCTCCGAGTAGCCCGTGCGCGCAGCGAAGTCGCGGACCGTGATGAACTCACTCATCGACAGGTCCTCCGTAACCGATCAGTGCGTCGCCGAAATGGTCGATGCCAAGGCGCTTCGCCAGGTCGTGCATGTGGAACGTCTTCACGTACAGCGTCTGGCGCACCTGCCCGTTGTGGAGCCGGGGCGCGTTGTGCTGCGGGCCCAGCTTGAACCATCCGTAGGAGGCGCGGTCCGCGCGCGCTCGCCACTCGTGCTCGTCGACCATGCAGCCCTTAGACCGCGACCAGCGGGCGCCAACCTTCTGGCGGAACGCGACGTTCTTCTCGGTCATCAGCGCGCGCACCTTCGGGCCCGTGGTCCCGTACACGCGGGCGAAGTCATCAATCGTGGTCAGGTCATCGTCTTCCGCGACGAATTTCTCGTGGTATTCCAGTGCGGGTGCGGCGGCCTCGAGCGAAGCTTCCGCCGTCACGGCGCGCACCTCGAGGTCCTTCATCGTCGACTCCGCCTGCAGCAGAGCTTTCGCCATCAGCTGCTCCGGAGTGAGCTCCTCGACCTGGCGCGCACGCTTCTCGACCTCAATGAAGTACTGGCGCGCCTGCTTACCCCGATCGGTGCGCTGGATCATGGCGATCTCTTTTGCCATGTCCAGGGTGACGATGTGATCGGTGCGCGGGCGACCGCCCAGGTGGGAGGTTTCCGACATTTTTGTCGAAAAGTCCTGACCTGCAACGAAGCCATATTCGAGCATGCGAGGCATCCACTTGTCGTAAGGCGTCCTCACCTCGAGGAAGGTGTGGAGGTCGCGGCCCATGACCGCCTGCACCCCTTCACGCTCGGTGAGTGGAATCAGTTCATTCATCGTGTAACCTCTTTCTTGATCTCTTCTTGATCCCTTGCCCCGCGTTGCAGCGCGGGGCTTTTCTTATGCGGCTTGCTCACTCTCGGGAATTAGCAGCATCGTTCCGTACGGCCGCCCCGTCAGAAATTGCAGTTTCACCAGGTCAGAAGCGCTTGGTGCCGACTGGCCGTGGTACCACTTGCGAACCGTGTGGGCAGTTCTGCCGAGCTTCGAACCGACCTGCTCGAAGTTCGTGAGTCCGTGCTTTTCCCGGAGTTGATCAATCACGGTGGGGTCTAGTCGTGTAGCCATCCGTGCTCCTTTCCGAGTGCGGCGCGCAATTTTTACGCGCTGCACTTAGTTTTACGCGTCACGCGCAAGTTACGCAAGTTAAATCACATAAATGTTCTTTTTAGGCAGGTCACATGGTGCGTAAAAGTTGCGCACTTTGTGGGTTTTGATTACCGTTTAAGTCATGGAACACACCGAATGGATGAAGCGAGTAACCCGCGGCGACAGCTACCGCCGAGTTGCCGAACTTGCCGGAGTCAATGACCGCACCCTCGCGAACCAAATGCGCGCGGGCGAACTCCGCCCAGAGCTCGTAATCAAGATCGCAGAGGCTTACGAAGAGTCCCCGGTGATCGCCCTCGTCGATCTCGGATTCATGTCCGCGCGCTGGATTACCGAGCCAGGCGTCGTAACCGCGCTCTCGCGCGCTACCGACGAACAGCTCACTGACGAGCTTCTCCGCCGCCTCCGCCTCATCGAGGACGTTCCAGTCGACGAGCTCGCGCAGCGGCGTTCGAACACTTCTGAACCAGGTGTCCAGGTCGAGGGCTACGCTGCGAACCGTCGACAAGCAGAACCGGAAGAAGGTGATGATGATTACGGACCTGGAGCTTAAACTCCTCGAGCACGCCGAGCGCCTGGGCGTGCGCGTCGAGGACGACCACGCAGGCCGCCTCCACCCAGGGGACCTCGGCGGCTGGTTCCCAGACGAGAAACTCGTCGTCCTGTGCCCCACACTCGGACCACGCAACCGCGTCCACACGCTCGCGCACGAACTCGGACACGCCGCCCACGGCGACCCGCCCGGGCACCACCCCCGCCACGAACACAGAGCAGACCTTTACGCCGCGAATCTCCTCATTGACCAGCGGGAGTACGCAGAACTTGAAATGATGTATGACGGCCAGGTCGGCGCGATCGCTGCCGATCTCGGCGTCACTGTTTCTCTACTCACCACTTGGCGAGACCACCACGAACTGAGGTACGCATGAACATCACGAAACTAGCTTCCGCCGCTGCCGCGCTCTCTGTAACGCTGGCTCTAACCGCCTGCGGCAGTGCCGATCCAAACGACGAGGACCACATCAACGGCATGGACAGGGCCATGGCTTTCGCGCTGTGCAAAAAGAACGTTGAGAAGCAGTTGGCGTCGCCCGACTCAGCGAAGTGGCAGTCCGTCACCGGCGCCACCATCGAGAAAGACGCGACCGGCGAAAAGTGGGGTATCCGCACCCACGTCGATTCCGATAACGCCCTTGGCGCCAGCTCGCGCACCGAAGTTGTGTGCGAAGTATGGCCTGAGAATGAGGACACCGCCAAGATCGATGCGACGCTGCTTTAGGCACAAAGAATAGGTGCGCCCCGCGGGAGCTGGCGAGCTGCGACCGCGGGGCGACTTTTCCGGGTGCCTAACCACTTGGGGGCAAGTGATCAGACAAGGAGTAATCGTACATGGCTCACGTGCGTGATGACTGGACGAAGCCAAATCCAGATAAGTCGAGCCGTAAAGCGCGGGTGCGTAGTGCCCGGTGGGGCAAGGGGAACCGATGGCGTGCGGTGTGGGAGGAAAACGGCCGCAAAGTGTCGAAGAGCTTCGCTACGCAGGACGCGGCGGAGGCGCATTGCGCGCGCGTTGAGGTTGGACAGGCGCAGGGCACCTGGATCACAAAGGACAAGCGCGACATCACGCTCGCAGACCTGTGGGACCCGTGGATCAAGTCCAAAGAAGGCAAAGCAGCATCGACAGTGGCTTCGTACAAGTCCGCGTGGGCGCATGTCGACCCGGTATTCGGCGATACACCCGTCTGTGAGCTCGACGGGCCCACGATCACGACGTGGATTGACAGCCTGCAGTCGCGCCGCCCGCACCAGAAGGAAGTCAAGCCCCTCGGTAGTGGTCAGAAGCGGAAAGTCGGTATCGTGATCAACTCCCTGTGCAAGCTGGCGGTAAAGCAGAAAATCATCTACGAACACCCCCTCGAATCCGGCGACCTCGTGCGGCAGGAGAAGGGCCGGCGCCGCGCGCTGCGCGTCGCGGAAGTCGACCGGCTCCTCGAAGCGGCGCCGACTCCGCAGGCCGAGCTTTTCGTTCGGGTGCTGCTCTTGACGCTTGTTCGGCCGGGTGAGGCCAAAGGGTTCCACGTTGAGGACTTCGACTACCGCCGCCGGCGCCTGATCGTGCGGCGCTCAGTCGATCAGCTTGGCCACGCCGGCGATACGAAGAACCACCTCTGCCGAGATGTACCCGTCGGCGGCGAGCTCCTCCTGGACCTCGAAGACGAATGCGCCGGCAAGTCCCCCACCGACCCGCTACTTACCGACGAGCACGGCAACATCTGGACCACCGCCCGCTGGCGCCGCATCTGGGCGCGGATGTGCAAAGACTCCGGGCTTGAGGGAGTGGACACCTACACCCTCAAGCACACCGGCGTCTCCATGGCCATCGCCGCCGGCGCCGACGTGTACGCGGTACAGCGCATGTGCGGCCACGCTGACGCCTCGACCACCCTCAACGTATACGGGCACCTCTGGGACGAAGGGCTCGACGCCATCCCGAACGCCATGGATGCCTACCTCGCTGCCGAGCGCGAGCGTGACGCGGCGCGCGCGAAACGCCGCGAGGAACGCACCGCCCGGCGCGATGGTCTGCGTGCGGTGCCGGACGTCGGCTAGTCGCCCGGCGGCCGCGCGCTCGCCCCTCCGGTTGTCGGCCGGAGGGGCTTCGTTGTGCCCGGCGCGCGTGTGCGCTCTGTGTGCGCTCTGTGTGCGCCAATAAATGAAACAACCTGGGACAACTTGGGACAACTCGCGGCAGAAGAGACGAAAAGAAACCCCAGCTAAAACACTGTTCTAGCTGGGGTTTTGGTGGAGCCGCCTGTGGGAATCGAACCCACGACCTTCTCATTACGAGTGAGATGCTCTACCGACTGAGCTAAGGCGGCGCGGATCAGCACGCAGTTCAGCGCGACTTGTTCCGAGGGGATAGCTTAATCGACGAGTGCGCCCCCACAAAAACCGCAGCTAGGCACGGCAAGCCTTGCGGATGCGGCCAAGCATGCCGTTGAACGCGATGACGGGCAGGACGGACTGGTCGAGGCGCTCGCGGCACTGCGCGATGGCGTCGAGGCATTCAGTGAGCCCGGCCAGATCCACGCGGCCAGCGATCTCCCGGGACAGCCCCTCGTAATCGGGGTGGATGAGTTCAAGCCCGCTCTCAGCGCCGAGCACCATCGCGTCGCGGTAGATGCCGGCGAGGTCGACGAGGGTGAGGTCGAGGACGTCGCGAAGCCGGCGCGTACCGCGCGCTTTCTGCTTGGCTTCGAGCTCCTTCAGCGACCCGGACGCCCCCTTCAAGGCGCGGGCAGCACCTTTGCCTTTCGCGCCCATGCCGAGCGCGTTTTCAAGTTTCTCGCGCTCCTCCTCATCGGCTTCGGCGTAGGCGTCCTTCGCTTCGGCATCGGCGGATTTCACCAGCGCGGCGACAGCCTGAAACGCCTGGTCGCCGTGGAAGACGAGCTCAGCAAGGTTGATCGCACTTGCGCGCCTACGCTGCGCGGCCTCACTGCGCACCAGGCGCCGCGCGCGCCCGACATGGTGCAGCGACGTCGCGGCCGCCAGACGCGCATCAGCTTCGGAGGCACCTTCCTCTTCGACGAGCAGACGCACAATTTCGCTTGTCGACGGCGCCGGCACGTACATATGCCTGCACCTCGACCTCAGCGTGGTCGAGAAATCCTCCGGATCTGTGGACGGGGCACACATGATGATCACGGTGGATTCGGGCGGCTCTTCGACGGTCTTGAGGAAGGCGTCGGCGGCGGCCGTCGAAAAGCGATCTGCGTCGTCGATGATCACGACCCGCCACTTGCCTACCGACGGCAACCGTGCTGCCTGCGCAATGATTCCGCGCACCGTGTCCACCTTGATGCCCAACTCCTGAGGCACAATGTGCACGACATCCGTGTGCGAACCCGACAACGCGTCACGGCACGCCCGACAGCGCCCGCACCCGATCTCTTCGGGGTCCGTGCACATCAGTGCAGCCGCGAAAGCGAGCGCCGACGTCGAACGCCCCGCCCCTGGGGGCCCCGTGAACAACCACGAGTGCGTCATCGCGTGCGCGTCCGCCCCTGCGACCCCGCGTGCGGCAGCCGCCGCCGACATGATCGTGTCGCGGACCGTCGGAATATCGGCGAGCCGCTCAGCCACGCTCCGCGGCGCGGCCTGCTGAGTAGGAGTCGTCGGGACAGTCACAGACACCACCCTACTTCGCGATGGTTGACGGTATTGGGACTACGTCGGTACTGCGCCACGTAGAGTATTGGAACGTGAACAAGTTTTGGCGCGGCTTCCGCTGGCTCATGGGCACCCCATGGCCGCTGTACGCGTCCGTCCTGCTCTTCACCAACGTGGCAGCCGCGATCGCGATCATGGCATTCGTGCGCTACCTCATCCCCATGCCGGAAGCCCGGCAGCTCGGGGAAGTCGCCGCGGGCTTCGCGCCCGTCGGCATCCTGTACCTCATCTTTGCGGTGATCGTCGGCGGCCTCGTGTCGTACATGCTCTTCAGGTCCGTGCTGCTCTACCAGCGCCGACCCGATGACGTCGACCCTTACGTGGTGCGCAACCTCGTGCTGCGCATCCCGGTGCTGCAGACGCTGGTGGTGGCGATGATCTGGTTCATCGGCATCCTCATCGCCACCGCTGCCGCCTCACGCGTCGCGGGCAGCCTCGCTCTCGTAGTCGCTGTGTCGACGCTCATGGCTGGCCTGGTCACCTGCGTCCTCACCTATGTGCAGGCTGAACGCCTCGTCCGCCCCATCGCCGCGAACACCCTCTCCAAGCGTTTCGCGGACACCACGCTCGAGCCGCCGATCAAACAACGCCTGTACATGACCTGGTTCATGACCTCAGGTGTGCCTCTTATCGGCATCCTGTTCCTACTCGCCGCGCAGCGCAACGGCTTCTTCGGCGACACTCCCGGCGAGCTCATGCCGTCCGTCTCCGCGCTCGCTGTCACAGCGATCGTGACGGGCATGGCCGGCACCGCTTTCGCGACCATGAGTGTCGTCGACCCCATCAAAGAGCTGCAGGAAGCCATCAACCGGGTCCGCCGCGGCGAGACCGACACCCAGGTGGACATTTACGACGCCTCCGAGCTCGGCGTACTCCAAGCCGGCTTCAACGAGATGATGCGCGGCCTCAACGAGCGTCAACGCGTCCGCGATATCTTCGGCCAGTACGTCGGCAGCGAAGTCGCCCAGAAGGCTCTCGAGGAGAAGCCCGAACTGGGCGGCGAAGACCGCAAGGTGGCCGTCGTGTTCGTCGACGTCATCGGTTCGACGAATTTCGCGGTGAACCACACCCCGGAGGAGGTTGTCGACGCCCTCAACGAGTTCTTCGAGATCGTCGTGGATGTCGTGCACCGCAACAAGGGCGTGATCAACAAATTCGAGGGCGACGCCGCGCTCGCCGTGTTCGGCGCGCCCCTAGCGCTCAATGACTCCGCCTCGCACGCGCTCAACGCCGCGCGCGAGCTGCGCCAGGAACTCGACGGACTGGAGCTCGAGGCCGGCATCGGTGTCGCCTCCGGCCACGTCGTCGCCGGGCACATCGGCGGCCAGGACCGTTTCGAGTACACCGTCATCGGCGACGCCGTGAACACCGCGGCGCGCCTCACCGAACTCGCGAAGGACTCCCCCGGCCGCGTCCTGACCAACCTGTCGACGCTCAAGGGCGCCAACGAAATCGAGCAGGCCCGCTGGACCGTGATGAAGTCGATCGAGCTGCGCGGCCGCAATAAGATGACCCAACTGGCCCGCCCCGTCCGCCCGACAATGGCGGACAAGTACTAGGTTTCAGTCTCGGCCGATTATTTGCGGCGGGAGCCGGCCTTCACCACGCGCTTCGTGGTCTGCGGTGGCTTCTTCGCGGTCTTTTTGGCGGTTTTCTTGGCCGTCTTCTTCGCCGTTTTCTTGGCAGACTTCTTCGCTGCCTTCTTCTTAGTGGCCTTCTTACCGCCGCCGGCGCCGTCTTCTGCCTCGCGGGCGCGGCGTGCTGAGAGCAGCTCGTTCGCGCGCTGGTCGGTCATGGTCTCTGGGGTGTCGCCGCGCTGGAGGGAGGCGTTGGTCTCGCCATCGGTGACATACGGTCCGAAACGGCCGTCTTTCACGGTCATGGGCTTGCCGGAGACGTCGTTGTCGCCGAGCATCTTCAGTGGCGGCTTGGCGGCGGCGCGGCCGCGGCGCTTGGGTTCGGCGTAGATGCGGCGGGCCTCGTCGAGAGTGATGGAGAAGATCTGCTCCTCATTCGCCAGGGAGCGGGAGTCGCTGCCCTTCTTCAGGTACGGGCCGTAGCGGCCATTCTGGGCGGTGATCATCTCGCCGTCGGCAGGATCCTCGCCGACTTCGCGCGGCAGGGAGAGAAGCTGCAGGGCCTCATCCAGGGTCACAGACGACGGCTCCATGGAGGAGAAGAGGGAGGCGGTGGCGGGCTTGAGTTGCTCGTCGATAAGCTGCTCGATCCGCTTCGCCTTCTGGTTGGCCGCGGTCTTGGTCTCCCAGTTCTTCGCACGCTTGCCCTCGGCGGCGCGCTGGGCATCCTCCTCGGCGCGCTCCTGCGCAATGATCTCCTCGGCTTTGGCCTCGGCGGTGGCGCGCTCGTCGTCGCGAACGAGCTCGGTGACGTACGGGCCGTAGCGGCCCTCCTTGGCCACGACGGTGCGGCCGGTAGCTGGGTTGGAGCCGAGCTCGCGGCCGGTCGGCGGGGTGGCGAAGAGTTTCTCCGCCATCTCCATGGTCACCTCGTCCGGGGTGGTGGACTCGGGCAGATTGGCGCGCTGGTACTCGGGCTCGCCCTCGTCGGTGACACCGACCTGGCGCTCGAGGTACGGGCCGTAGCGGCCGACGCGGACGTAGACCGGGCGGTCCTCGTCGTCGCGGAAGAGCTCGAGGGAGTTCACGCGGCGGGCGTCGATGGACTCGAGGTTGTTCTCGATGATCGCTTTCAGGCCGCCCCGGCGCGCGATGGCCTCGGCGGTGGACTCATCGGCGTCAGCATCGCCGAAGTAGAAGCCGGTGAGCCACTGGGTGCGGTTCTCGGTGCCGCGGGCGATCTCGTCGAGTTCGTCTTCCATGGACGAGGTGAATTCGTAGTCGACGAGGGCGTCGAAATTCTGCTCCATGAGCCCGACGACGGAGAACGCGACCCAGGTGGGAACAAGCGCGTTGCCGCGCGGGGCGACGTAGCCGCGGTCCTGAATGGTCTTGATGATCGACGCGTACGTCGACGGGCGCCCGATGCCGAGCTCTTCCATCTTCTTCACCAGGCTGGCCTCGGTGTAGCGTGCCGGCGGGTTGGTGGAGTGGCCGTCGGCGGTGACGTCGCGGGTGGCCAGGGCATCGCCCTTGGACAGCTGCGGCAGGTATTTCTCGTTCTTGTCCTGCGTGTCCGAATAGGCGCGAAGCCAACCGGGGAAGGTGACGGTGCGGCCGGAGGCGGACAGTTCGACGTTCTCGCCGGTCGTCGCGCTGCCCTCAATCGTCGCGGTGACCGACGTGCCGCGGGCATCTTCCATCTGGGAGGCGACGGTGCGCTGCCAGATCAGCTCGTAGAGCTTGAATTCCTCAGCGTCCAGTGAGCGGGCGAGCTCGCCGGGAGTGGCGAAGCGTTCGCCGGCCGGGCGGATCGCCTCGTGTGCCTCCTGGGAGTTCTTCACCTTGCGGTCGTAGCGGCGCGGGGCGTCGGAGACGTAGTTTGCGCCATATAGTTCCGTTGCTGCGGCCCGAGCCGCAGCAATGCCCTGCTTGGACAGGGACGTCGAGTCCGTACGCATGTAGGTGATGTGGCCATTCTCGTAGAGGCGCTGCGCGATACGCATGGTGCGGGCCGAAGTGAAGTGCAGCTTCGCTCCGGCGGCCTGCTGCAGCGTCGAAGTCATGAACGGCGGGTACGGCCGGCGGGTGTACGGTTTGGACACCACGTCGGTGACCTTCATTTCTTGGCCGGTCAGGGCATCCGCGAGGGCGCGGGCACCTTGTTCGTCGACCACCACGAGCTCGTCGTTCTTGAGCTTTCCGCGGTCGTCGAAGTCTTTGCCTTGGGCGATGCGGGAGCCGTCGATAAGCGTGAGCTTGGCGTCGAAGGTCTCGTCGGAACGTTCAAGCGAGGCGGTGAGGTCCCAGTACTCGGCGGAAATGAACGCCATGCGCTCGCGTTCGCGCTCCACGATGACGCGCGTGGCCACGGACTGGACGCGGCCGGCGGACAGGCGCGGCATGACCTTTTTCCACAGCACGGGGCTGACCTCGTAGCCGTAGAGGCGGTCGAGGATGCGGCGGGTCTCCTGCGCGTCGACGAGGTCCATGTCCAGCTCGCGCGTGTTTTCCGCGGCTTCCTTGATCGCGGATTCGGTGATCTCGTTGAACACCATGCGCTCGACGGGCACCTTCGGCTTGAGCACCTCGAGCAGGTGCCACGCGATCGCCTCGCCCTCGCGGTCCGGGTCTGTGGCGAGCAGCAGCTTGTCGGACTGCTTCAGCTTGGATTTAAGGTCCGTGACCTTCTTCTTTTTGTCGGCGCTGACCACGTAAATCGGCGCGAACTCCGCCTCCGGGTTCACGCCGAGCTTCGCCCACGGTTCCTTCTTGTACTTCGCGGGAATGTCCGCCGCGCGGCCGGGAAGATCGCGGATGTGACCCACAGACGCCTCGACGAAATACGCGTCACCCAGGTACTTCTGGATCTTCTTCGCCTTCGTCTGCGACTCCACAATCACCAGGGTCTTGCCCTGTCCGTTCTGCTCAGCCACGCCGCGTGACTCCTTAAATATTCGCGTCAACGATTCTCTCAAAGACAACTACCACTAATTTCGCGGCTGCGCGTAAACGAGGGGTAGCGTTTTCGCTTATCGACGTTAACACTGCCCACCCCCACCCCTGACGCCCCACTACACTTTCCGCCAGAGGTCGCGTCTCGGGTGCGCCGGATGCGCCGTGGCAAAAGGGAAGGACGAAAAGCTGTGACTGACGTGGTCGACTCGCTGGTCGGGTTTGTGGAGCAGCTCATGACCACCCCGCTGTTCTACCCGCTGCTCAGCCTGGTCATCGCCTTGGACGCGCTGTGTCCGCTGCTGCCGTCGGAAACCGTGCTGAATCTGGCGGGCGCGTTCTCCGGTTCGCAGGGCGTGCCGGATGTGCGGTGGATTTTCGCCGCAGCGCTGATCGGCGCGATTATCGGCGACAACCTCTGCTTCATGTTGGGCAGCCGTCTGATCCGGGTGGTCAACCAGCTCGACCCCGAATCGCGGGCCGGCAAGACCATCGAGTGGGTGCGCGAAAACCAGAACAAGCGCGCGGGGGTGACCATCATCGTCGCCCGCTTTTTGCCGTGGGCGCGCTGGGTAGCCACGATCCTTTTGGGCTCAGTGCGCTACAACTGGTTTTTGTTCTTCATCTACGACACCATCGGTGTCCTTCTCTGGGTCACCATCGGCATCGGCGTGGGCTACATCGGCGGCTCCATCCTCTCCGACTTCCCGCTGCTGGCAATGCTCGTCGGCGTGACGCTGGGATCGCTCGTGGGCTTGGGCATCCAGAAACTCCAATCCAGATTGGCGGAGTGGAACGACGTGCGCCGCGGCATGTCTGCCATTTAGCGCAGCCGGACTAAGGAGCGGGGGTCGCGACATGACGAAACCCCGGCGCGGGGCCGGGGTGAGCTGCGTCGTCGATAAGCTTAAAGCGCGCGGACCTGCTGTGCCTGCGGGCCCTTGCTGCCCTCGCCGATCTCGAATTCAACCTGCTGATTCTCCTCGAGGGTGCGGAAACCACTGCCCTGAATCTCGGAGTAGTGGACGAACACGTCAGCGGAGCCGTCGTCCGGGGCGATGAAGCCGAAGCCCTTTTCGGCGTTGAACCACTTCACTGTTCCAGTAGCCATTGTGATAAAACCTTTCGTGTTTTCCGGCCGGTGCCGGATTGTTCGCGGTCGTGCTGGCAAAACTCGCGAGCACCCCGTGAAAGGCGCACACAAAATCTGCGACCACTGCTATTTTGCCATGCTTTAGTCTTTTACGTCGGACGTGTTTTTTGGCTTCAAGGAGTTCGCATGGCGCGCAGCGGATACGGCGGTTTCGCCGACGAGCTCATCGACGGTCTCACGCGCGCGCTTCCGGCCGCGACACTCACCCATGTGCGGACAGTTGCTGCGCAGCCGTCGCGCACCGCGCCATGGCCGGAGTGGGTGGACCCCGACCTCAAAAGCACGCTTATCGACGCCGGCATCCGCGACCTCTATTCCCACCAGCGCCTGACCGCGGACGCGGCGTGGGAAGGCCGCGATGTCGTCGTGGCGACGGGGACCTCCTCCGGGAAATCCCTGGGCTACCAGCTGCCCGTCTTGAGTACCCTCGCTGACGACCCGACTGCCTGCGCGTTGTACATCACCCCCACCAAAGCCCTCGGGTCCGACCAATTGCTGGCCGCAAGCTCCCTGACCAAGGGGCATCCCCGTTTGAGCGGGCCGAAAGGTGTGAACGCCGCCCCCTACGACGGTGATACCCCCACTGAGGCCCGCGCGACGATCCGGGAGACCACCCGTTTCGCCTTCACCAACCCGGACATGCTGCACGCAGGCATCTTGTCGTCGCATGTGCGGTGGGCGCGGTTTCTCCGCCACCTGAAATACGTGGTGGTCGACGAGTGCCACACCTACCGCGGTGTGTTCGGCGCGAATGTGGCGCTGGTGCTGCGTCGCTTAGACCGCCTCGCGCGAGCCTACGGTGCGCGCCCGACCTTCATCTTCGCCTCCGCCACCGCCGCTGATCCAGCTGCGCATGCCTCGCGGTTGTGCGGACGCGACGTCGTAGCCGTCACCGACGATGGAGCACCGACCGGCGAGCGCACCTACGCCCTGTGGGAGCCCGGCTTCATCGAAGGCGCCGAGGGCGAGAACGGCGCTCCCGTCCGTCGCGCCGCCACCACTGAAGCGGGCGCGATGATGGCGAATCTCGTCGCCGCAGGCGCGCGGACCTTGACTTTCGTGCGGTCGCGGCGGGCCAGCGAGACCGTCGCGATGCACGCGGCCGAAGACCTCGTCGCAGCCGGACGCGCCGACTTCGCCCGCCGCATCGCCTCGTACCGCGCCGGTTATCTCGCCGAGGACCGTAGAGCACTCGAACGCTCCTTGGACAACGGCGACCTGCTCGGCATGGCCACCACGAATGCACTCGAGCTCGGCATCGACGTCGGCGGGCTCGACGCTGTGGTCATGGCGGGCTTTCCCGGAACAGTCGCCTCTTTCAAACAACAGGCCGGCCGCGCCGGGCGCCGCGGGCAGTCGTCCCTGGTCGTGATGGTCGCCCGCGACGAACCCATGGACACTTACCTCGTCCACCACCCCGAGGCATTGCTGGACAAACCGGTGGAAAACAGCGTGTTCAACCCGGGCAATCCTTATATCCTGCGCGGTCATGTCTATTGCGCCGCCGTGGAGAAGCCGCTGACCGAAGGGGAGGTGGAGGTCTTCGGCGCGCAGGATGTCATCGCTGAGCTGGTAGATCGCGGTCTGCTCCGCAAGCGTGCGCGCGGCTGGTTCGCAGTCCCCCAGCTCGAAGGCGAGCTCTCCCCGGAAACCGCTCATGGCGCGGTGTCGCTGCGCGGCGGTGCCGGCGAGGAAGTCATGATCGTCGACGCCACCGACGGCCGGCTGCTGGGCACCGTCGACTCCGCGCGCGCCGCCGCGCAGGTCCACGACGGCGCCGTGTACATCCACCAGGGCGAATACTTCATCATCGACGAACTCGACCTGGACAACTACGTCGCGCTTGCCCACCCCGAAGTGCCCGATTACAGCACGATGGCGCGCTCGACGACCGACATCCGGGTCATCGGCGAAGCGCACGCGCGCCACAACCCCTCGCCCGGGTTGTGGGTGGCCAGCGTCGACGTCGAGGTCACGGACCGCGTCACCGGCTACGTGGTCACGCTTGCCGACGGCACCACCTCCGAACACATCCCCCTCGACCTCCCCGAACAGAAACTCCTCACCCGCGCCGTCGCCTACACCATCGACCCGCTGGCCCTAGAGAAAATGGGTGTGACCGCCGGCGAGATCCCCGGCACCCTGCACGCCGCCGAACACGCCGCCATCGGCCTGCTGCCCCTGCTGGCCACCTGCGACCGGTGGGATATCGGCGGTGTGTCCACCGCATTGCACCCCGACACCATGCAGCCCACCGTCTTCGTCTACGACGGCCACCCCGGCGGCGCAGGTTTTGCCGACGAAGGCTACGCCCGCTTCCACGAATGGATCACCGCCACCTTTGAGGCTGTGAAATCCTGCGGCTGTGCGACCGGCTGCCCGTCGTGCGTGCAGTCGCCGAAGTGCGGCAACGGCAACCAGCCCCTCGACAAGGCGGGCGCACTGAAGCTCCTCGGTGCCCTCGTCACCATGACTGCCTAGATCGGGCCTGCCTTCGCGACCGCCTCCGCCCTGCCGATTTCCGCTGCGACAGTGACATCCACGCCCGTGATCGCGCAGTCCGCAAGGTTCGCGCCGTTGAGCTGCGCAGTTTCGCGCGCGACGGCGCATGCATCACCGCTGCCGTCGCCAGTATGCAGGGCAGTCGCCCCGGCGACAGCAGCGAGATCCGCCGCGACCTGCGCGCGGTGCGTGTCCGCGGTCCGGCTGACTGCAGCCGCGACAACCAGCGCCAACGCCACCACCGCCGCGATGATTCCGGCAGACGCGATGGTGGCGTAGCCGCGGTCGTCCCCAAGCTGGGTGCGCGCGACTCGGAATGTCACGGTGTCTCCACCGGGAATGCCGCGGTGGCGCTCATCGCGCGCACCGGCGCAGGAACCCGCGCGGTCACCCGCACGACTCCGGCCTGCTCAGCGACAGTCACGGTGACGCCCTCGCGGGGTGGGTCGTACGGCACCCCGATGGCATGCGACCGGGCGGCGGCACCGGCGATGTCCACCGCGGCGATATACGCCCCCAGGGTGGCTATCCCCGCCACGATCGCTGCCGCCACCGTGACCAGGACGGCCAGGGCGAGGGCGGCTTCGACGGTGACGGAACCGCGGTCGTCGATAAGCGAAATGCGTCGCGACATGCCGTGCCTTACGACGGCGTATTCGACAACGCGTCCGTGATGATCCCCTCGATCGCGTCGACGACGCCGTCGCCCTTGATCACCATGTACAGCACCGCGGCGAGCGCTGCCGCGGCCAGGCTCCCCATGGCGTATTCGATTGTGCTCATCCCGTCGTCCCTGCGCAGAGCAGCCGCACGAGCTGCGGCTTTGATGTACAGGCGGGTCAGGAAAGCGTTGATGGACTCGGTCGTGTTCCTGATTGCTGCGGTCATTGTTGTTCTCCTTTTTGTGAGTGTTTTTTAAAGTGAGTTAGATAGTCGGGACGGATGGTCAAGGTGTTTTCCGAGCGCCCTCCTTATTCATTGCCCGCCGAACATCTGCGATCCGAGGCCGATGACCACGGGCGCGAGCCCAAGGACGAAGAAGGCCGGGAGAAAGAATGCGGCGAGCGGGATGCTGATGAGGACCCCTGCGCGTTCGGCAGCTGCGGTCGCATCAGAGGCGGCCTCCTCGCGGAGGTCGGCCACGATGCGGTCGCACCCGTCGGCGACAGCTGAGCCGGATGTGTGGGACAAGGTGACCAGCGATGCGAGTTCCTCGCACCCGGGCACTCCGTCCAGCGGGGACCACGCCCGTTCGGGTTCGACCCCGAGGTCGTGGTACGCCACCACCCGCCGCCATTTGTCGGCGAGCGGCGAGGGCGTGCCCCCGCCCACGTGCCCCGCTGTGCCGTAGCTGTCGGCGACCGCCCCCGCGGCGGCGGAGACGGGCAGCCCGGCGCGGAAGCACGCGGCGAACAGCTCGATGTCGCTGGCGATGCGGTGCCTGTCGGGCGGGCCGTCGCGCGGGGCCTTCGGGGTGTGAGCGGCCGCGGTGGTGTGCGGCGTCAGGCGGCTGTGCGGGCGAGCGGCAGGCGGTAGCGCGAGGGCGGCACCGAGGAAAAAGGCGGTGGATAGGCTGATCATGCGGCGGCCCTCCCGATGATGAATTGCGAGGTGTAGAACCCGGCGCACACCAGGGCTGTGCCGCCGAGCAGGAGCAGGCTGCCGAGGCCGCCGCCGGTGAGCAGCGCGACGGGGCGGGCACCCATCGCCTGGCCCATGAGGATTCCGGCGAGGGGAAGAACGGAGAGCACGACGGCGGTGGCGCGTGGTCCGGCAAGGGCCGCGGACGTCGTTTGCCGGTGACGCAGGGCATTGTCTATGCGCGAGCGGGCGCTATCTAGCAGGTCAGCCATGGGAATTCCGAGGCGGGTAGATAAGAGCCAGAGGGTGCCGGCGTCGCGGAGTTCAGCCACGGGCGAGTCGGCGAGCACCGAGGCACCGTTGCCGCCGCGGCGCGCGTGGGCGGCGGCGCGTCCGAGTTCACGGGCGAGGTCAGCGGGGGTGCTGTCGCGAAGCTGGTCGGCGGCGCGGGCGCAGGCGTCGGCGACCGTGGACCCGGCGCGGAGGGCGGCGACGAGGTGGCCGAGGTACGTCGCGGTCGCTTCGAGTCGGGCGACGGCGGCTTTCGCGCGTCGTGCCCGCACGACAGTGTGTGCGCATGTCGCACACGCCACGCCCGCGGCGAGGACGACGAGTAGCCGGTCTGTGGCCAGAACAATGGGGGCCGCCAGCGCGGACAGCACAGGCAGCAATGCGGCGAGGTTCCGTGCGCGGGGAGCGGACTCGGCGGGCCCGACGCGGCGGACCGGGTGCGCGGGAGCGAGGGCGAAAGCGGCAGCGAGCAGCAGCGGAGTCATGCGGCGACCCCCAGTTCGCGCAGCAGCGCGTCGTAACCGTCGCCCGGGCCGGTGTCGGCATCCCACACCACACGCGGGACCACGGGGTTGCCGTCCAGCACGCCGATCTGGTGGACGCGCCGCACCCCGTCGGAGCCACGACGCATCACCACGACGACATCGACGGCGGCGGCTAGCTGCGAGTGCAGCGCCTCACGGCCGAGGCCACCGAGCACGGCGAGTGCCTCCAGGCGCGCAGGAACTTCCTCAATCGAATTCGCGTGGACGGTGCCCGCGCCGCCGTCGTGCCCGGTATTGAGCGCCGCGAGCAGATCGACGACCTCGGCACCGCGGATCTCCCCCACCACAATCCTGTCGGGGCGCATGCGCAGCGACTGTCGCAGCAGGTCAGCGATGGTGATCTCGCCCGCACCCTCCGCATTCGCGCCGCGCGAGGTCAGATTCACCACGTGCGGGTGCGCGGGCGTGAGCTCGACGGTGTCCTCGATCGCCACGATGCGCTCGTGCGCCGCGACCTCCGCCAGCATCGCCGCGAGCAGCGTCGTCTTGCCCGTTCCGGTTCCGCCGACAACGAGAAAAGCTTTCCGCTTATCGACGATCCCCTTAAGCACCCCCGCCCTTTCCCCGTCCACTCCTCCCGAGGCCTGAATCTGGTCCAAGGTGGCTGTCTTATTCCGGAGCACGCGCAACGACATGCAGGTCCCGCAGTTCGCGGTGGGGGAAAGGACGGCGTGGAAACGTAGAACAGTGCCGTCGTCACGCGAAATGTGGCCGTCGGCGAAGGGACGCGCATCGTCGAGACGGCAACCGCAACTGCTAGCGAGCCGTGTCGCCAAACGCCTGACCTCCGCTTCCCCACTGAGTGTGAGACTGGCGCGTTCCAGTCCGCGGCCGCGGTCGAAAAAGATGTCGTCGGGGCCGTTGACACAGATATCCGTGACCCCGTCTTGGGCCAGCACCTGCTCGAGCGGGCCGATCCCGACCGTCTCATCCCGTAGTGCCCTCATAATGTCCAACACGTCGAGGTCGCTGATCACCACCGCTTCTTCGCGGATCAGTGCCGCGAGCTCCGCCGGGGAATTCTGCGCCGGATCTTCCGCGAGGCGGCGCTGCACCTTCGCCACAATCGATGCCTTATCCATTGGCGGCCTCCAGCACCTTTTCCGCCGCGGCGGCCAGCGGAGAAGGCAAACGCACTGGCAGCCCGTCGACTTCGCACGTGCGCACCAGCCGCGGCAGGTGCTTGACTTCCGCGACCACATCCGCGCCAGCCACCCGCTCGACTTCCTGCGCGCTCAACCCCGACCAACCGCGATGCCGCAGCACCAGCGACACCGGGGTATTCGCCGCACGGCACTCCGCGCTGATCAGCGCCGCTGCCGCCGCTGCCCGCACTTCCCCGGGCACGACGACGAAGGTGTGGTCGCACCGGTTCGGAAGCGCGTCCGGTGGTGCGTCCACCACTGTGAGCCCGCCGGCGCCCAGGACCGTGGTCACACGGTCCACTTCCGTACGAAGACTCTTCGCTGCTGCGGCAGGCACCGTCGTCCTCGCGCAGGTGAGCACCGCGATCCCGTCCCTGGTTCGGGGTAGCGCCTGGCGGAGCTGTGCCCGGTCGACGGACCCCTCCCCGATCTCGATCTCGCCCCACCGCGCACCGATCTCTTCCTCCACGCCCAGCAGCAGATCGAGCCCGCCGGAATAACGGTGGGCATCCACCACCACCGGGTCTGCGTCCTGCGATGCCGCCCGGGCTACCGCCGCCGCGAACGTGGACGTTCCAACACCGCCGGCAGCGCCCACGAACGACAGGACAGTGCCCGCGCTTGACCGCGACTGGGGTGCTGCTGCCCCGTGCTTTTCATTCCTCGCGGCCAGCGCGAGCCTTCCCAACGCCTTGAGCAGGTCGGCCGCCTGCGCGGGAAGAATGAACGCATCCGAATCAGCGCCGGCATCGGCATCAGTGTCGCCGCGCAGGAGGAAAACACCAGAGCGCGGGGGAAGGGCGTCGAGGTCGGGGGCGCGGGCGACGTCGATAAGCACGGCGAATGCGCGCGAATAATGACGCACGAGGTCGTCCGGGCCCCGCGAATCAATGATCGGGCGGCCTGTCGCTGCCGCGAGGTGCGTGGCTTCAGGGTGGAGCAAAGCGTCATCGACGGCAATGAGAATAGGTGCTGTTTCGCTGGTCATGGCTTCACCTTCGCCCAGCGCACACGCCTGCTCAAGGGACAGGTGGCAACCCTGTGGATAACCCCGGTTTAGCGGGACACGTCACCAAAAAGCTGTGGAAATAGGGGGCGGCCCGCGCTATCGGGGGGTGCGCGCGGGCCGCCGTTACCCGGCCACAAGGGGGGGTAGGGCCGGGGCCGGCCGCACTGTATATCGGGGCCGTGCGCGGATAATTATGGCATACGGGCACAACCAAACACAATGACGACTCGGCGATGATCGAACTATTCTTCGACCGGGCACATGTGCTGGGGGCGTAGACTATCCCCATGACAGATTCAGGTGCCGAACACCGCGTCTCACCCGGAGCAGATTCCGGTCGCGTCGCGGCGTTTTTCGACCTGGACAAAACGATCATCGCCACCTCGTCCGCATTCGCATTCGGCCGCGGGTTCCTCGACAACGGCATGATCACGCGCACCGACGCGCTCGAGCTCTTCCTCACAAAAACGTCGTACTTGCTCAACGGGCAGTCGAGCTCCAAGATGGACGCCACGCGCGACCGCCTCGCCGATATGGTCTCCGGGTGGCCCGTCGCCGACGTGCGGCGCGTCGTCGCCGAGACCATGAACACAGTGGTCACCCCCGCCATCTACAGCGAGGCGCGCGAACTCATCGAATGGCACCGCGACCGTGGCCACGACATCGTCATCCTGTCGGCGTCGGCGTCTCTGCTGGTGGAGCCCATCGCGCAGGAGTTGGGCATCGACCGGGTCGTCGCCACCGAGATCGAAATCGTCGACGGCAAACTCACCGGGGAAATCACGCGCTACCTCAAGGGGGAACAAAAAGCGGAGGAGATGCGGGAGCTCGTCGAAAGCCAGGACTACGACCTTGCGGCGAGCTACGCGTACTCAGATTCGCTTACCGACGTCCCCATGCTCTCCCTCGTCGGCCACCCCGTCGCCGTCAACCCTGAACGCGGCTTGAAAAAGCACGCCGCCGAACATGGCTGGGACACGCGTGTATTCAAAAACCCCGAGCCTCTCTTCGACCCGCCCGGCGCGAAAGAAATCGGTATCGGCGCAGGTGTCGTCGTCACCGTGACCGCATTGACCGCCTTTGGGATTTGGCTGGCGCAACGAGGCCGCGGCGGGGCGACCTCATAATGTGCTGTGCGTTACTATAAGATCCGGTACAACTGACGATTAAGCTGCGCACCCTGCGCACTGAGGAAGGTTTCAGAAATGAGCGACAAGGGTCTGTACACCAGCGGGTCGACGAGCTACAAAGCCAAGGTCGATTCCATCCCGCTCCGCGACACAGACGTGACCCAGCCGGGAAGCGACTCCCTGGGCACCCTGGTGTCCAACGCGACCGAGCAGGTCTCCAGCCTGGTCCGCAGCGAAATCGAACTGGCTAAGACCGAGGTCGTCGGCGAAGCGAAGAAAGCCGCGATCGGCTCCGGCATGCTCGTTGCCGCAGGTGTCGTGGCAGCATTTTCGTCCTTCTTCTTTTTCTTCTTCCTGGCCAAGCTGATTGCCCTGTGGACGAATGACGCCTGGGGCTTCGGCATCGTCTTTTTGATCATGATCATCACCGCGGGCATCCTCGCCCTGATCGGTGTGAAGCGCTTCAAGGCCATGAGCAAGCCGGAAAAGACCATCAACTCCGTCAACGAGCTGAAGAACCTCGTCCCGGGCCAGGCGCAGAAGAACCTGGAGAAGGACACCTCGGAGCTCTACACCTCCTACGGCACCGGCTCCACCGTCCCGCGCACCGCGGGCGGCTCCACGAAGGTCAACTAAGCGCCGCGCACGACCGCGTGCATGGCAAGCGCCCAGGACAACGCGTCCCGGGCGCTTTTTCATGAACCATGAATTCCCAGCCGGTTTCCCCGAAGACGATCGCCCTCGACGGACCATACGAGCACGTCTGGCTGCACACGCGCGGCATCCGCTTGCATGCGGCGGTAGCAGGTGATCCGCGCGACCCCCTCGTCGTGCTCGTCCACGGGACATTCGGCGCATGGGTGGATTTCCGCCGCGTCATCGCACCGCTCGCCGAACGCGGTTTCCGCGTGGCGGCGATGGACATGCGCGGTTACGGCATGTCGGACAAACCTCCAGCTCGAGCGGGCGACCCGACGCGCATCGCGGCGGGCGATATCGCGGGGGCGATCACGGCGCTAGGCCACGACCGCGCGCACATCGTCGGCCACGACACGGGCGGCGCGATCGCCTGGGTGTTCGCGGGCATGTACCCGGAACGCACGGCCAGCCTCGTATCCGTCTCCGCGGCGCACCCGGGCGATATGCGCGCGCATCTGCGTGCCCGGCCGTGGGAATTGATGTTCATGCTGGTCCGCGTGGCTGTGGGGCGTCTGCCGATCGGGGTGCACCACGCCTGTGCCCGACTCCTCCCGCGGGTGTGGCGCCGCGAATTGGCGCTCAACACAACCCCCGGTTTCGCGGGCACATCCGAATTCGAAGACGCGCTACAGCTGCGCATCCGCGCCGCACGCATCGACAACGCCCTGCGTGGCATCGTCCGCAACACGCGCATGCTCACCGCCTCACGCCAAACGCGCACGCTTATCGACGCCCCCACTCTCCTCCTCCACCCCCGCCAGTCCGTCTGGGCGCGCATCGACACCCGGGCCGCAAAACGCCTGGCAACCCCACCTACCACCGGCACTGTCGCGGGTACGAAAAACGTGCCGCACGTGGAGAACCCGCAGGGTTTCGTGGCTGCACTCGCCGCATTCTTGCCCTAAGACACACACGCCTGCGTATCGACGGGCTCTGTCAGCCCCTCATACTCCCCCACGACCAGCTCCATCTGGCAGACCGTGAGCGCATATCCCGTCTCATGGCCGTCGACGGCCGTGCCGAACACCACGCCGAGGACCTCCCCCGCCGGGGAAAGCAGCGGCCCGCCCGAATTACCTTGGCGGATGCTGCCGCGCAGCGTGAACGCTTCTCGCTCGGTGCGGCCTGTCGCGTAGATATTCGGCCCCGAAATATTGAGCCGCTCGCGCACGCGCACGGGCGAAACCGTGAACGGCCCGTTACCGGGAAAGCCCACGACCATCGCGTCGTCGCCGCTTTTCGCTGTACCCGGCGACGACCGCAGCGGCTCGAGCCCCAGGTTAGGCACGTGCAGCACCGCGATGTCCACCTCCGGGTCGTACAGGACCACTGTCGCGCGCTTGAGCCCCAGCACCGTGTCCAACTCCACGGTCTCGGTGCCGGCGACGACGTGCGCGTTCGTCACCACATAATCCGGCGCCGACACGAATCCCGACCCCGACAACCTGCGTCGGCAGCTCTCCGCATCCCCCACCACGTGCACGATGCTGGCGCGCACCTCCTCGACGACGCCCTCGTCGATGCTCGCAGGGTCCGGAGCCTCCACCTCCGCGCCGCCTCCGTGGAAGGGAGAAACCAAGGGGGGAAGGCCGGTGACGTCGATAAGCCGTGCAATGTGCTCCGGCGCCTTATTACCCCACTCGGGCACGACGCTGTCGATCGCGCCGAGGATGCGCGAACCTCGGACCGCGCTACCCAGCGGCCCGCCGACGTTCGCCGCGACGGGAACCGCCACGACCCACGCCACAACGACCGCCATGATGAGCTGCAGCAGCGCCCCCAAGGCCGAATCCCACGCCTGCGTCGACTTCGAGCGCAACCTGTCGCGCAGCGCCGCACCCACCGTCGCGCCGACAATATTGCCGACGCCGACGAACGTGACGACCGTGGCGAGAAGGAGCAGCACGCGCATGCTCGCCACATCGGACACGCTCACCAAAAGCCCTGCCGCCCCGAGGCCCACCACGAGCCCCGCCACAACGCCGAGAACCGCGAACACCGACGAAAACGCCCCCTGCCGCAGGCCGCCCGCGAGCGCCGCGCCAAAGAGCACGACGAGAACGAGGTCGACGATGAGAGCGGTCATGGGGAGTCACCCTACGCGCCGGGCGCGCTAAAACCCATGTCCCTCGCCGTTGCGCGACGCACGCAGCGCCTTCCGCAGATCCACGGCGTCCTTATGCTCCCAGGGCTCTTCCCAGCCCGCTTCGCGGATCATCACTGCGAGCAGCGACGCCGTGAACCCCCACACGACGTAGCCGCCCACGTCGAAAGCGGGCCCCGACCAGCCCAGTCGCGCGACGCGGAAGCGGTTGTCTGGGTCGATCAGCTGCTCGAGGTCCACGAAGAAGACGTCGTCGTTTTCCTCGGGGCTGGCGCACCACACGTCGCCTGGGTCCTCCGCGTACGCGAGCACCGGATTCACCGGGTGGCCCGACGGGCCGACGGCGATGGACTCGAGCACGGCCAGCGTCTCCACGCGCGACGGTTCCAGGCCCGTTTCCTCGTGCGCTTCACGCAGCGCGGCGTCGACGGGGCCTGCGTCGTCCGGTTCCAGGCGTCCGCCGGGAAAGGCCATTTGGCCCGAGTGATTGCGCAGCGTCGGGGTGCGGTGCGTCAGCAGAATCCGCGCGTCTTGCGGCAGCTCCCGCGCCTGCGCATCGCCCGTGAAACACATCAGCACCGCCGACCTGCGCGGTTTCCGCGACGCGAGCCGCATGTGCCCCTGCATCTTGTTCACCAGCTTCGCGTTGCCCGGCGCCGACAGCACGCCAGCCAGCCCATCCAGCCACTGCGCCATCTACAGCACCTCCTCGACAGCTTCCGCAATTTCGCTTGACGACGACAAAGCCCTCCCCACGACCCCCACCTTCTCCTCTCCCCGGAAGACGACCGTCACCGGAACGACCCCCGGCAACCCCAACTCCCCAGCGAAAGCATTCTCACTGTCCTGGTAGCTCGGCAGGTCGATTCCGAGATCGTTCAGCAGTGCTGCCCCATTCGCCGCATTCGTGTCCGCATGCACCCCCACCACTGTGTATTTCGGGTGCTCCTTCGCGAATTCCTCGAGTGCCGGCAGCTCTTCCCGGCACGGCTCGCACCACCACGCCCACACATTCGCGACCGTGATTTCCTGTGCGGTGTCCCCGCTGTCCCCTCCCCCGAGACACGGCAGATCCACCGAGCCGACGCTCCCGCCTGGGCAGTCCGGGCGAGCCGGAACCTCATGTTCTCCCACGGCCTCTTCCGCCGGCTCGTCCGCAGGCCGCAACAACGACACCGCTGCCACCACCACGAGTGCCGTCACTGCCGCCAGCACCACAACGCTCAGCCAGACCTGCTTTTTCACTCGCGGCTCTCCCCCACCATCGAGAGGATGTGGTCGCGCTCCGTGCCCGTCACCAGCTTCTCCGCCTCGGTCCACCCGATGGGTCCCGCCTGACCGAACGACGGACAGTCATATGCCAACGGGCACGCCCCGCACGCAGCCTTCCGTGCATGGCACACCCGTCGACCGCAGAAAATGATCCGGTGCGAGAACATCGTCCACTCCCGCTTCTCGATCATCTCCCCGATCGCCTCCTCAATCGCCACCGGATCCTTCTCGTCCGTCAGCCCCAACCGGTGCACCAACCGCTGAAAGTGCGTGTCCACCGTCAAGCCCGGCAACCCGAACGCATTGCCCCGCACCACGTGTGCCGTCTTCCGGCCCACGCCAGGCAATTTCACCAAGTCCTCGATCGCCACTGGCACCTCGCCGCCGAACTCGGCCACCAGCTTCTCCCCGATCCCCTTTAAATGCCCCGCCTTCGCACGGTAAAACCCGACCGGCTTAATGATGCTCTCCAGTTCGGCGGGGTCAGCCGCGGCGTAGGCCGCGGCCGTCGTAAAGCGTGCAAAAAGCTCGGGCGTGACGCTGTTGACCCGCACGTCTGTCGTCTGCGCACTCAACATCGTCGCCATAAGTAACTCGAGCGGCGTCGAAAAATCCAGCTCAGCATGCGCATCCGGGAACATGGCCGCTAACGTCCGATTGATCCTCCGCGCGCGACGCGTACGCCCCAAGTCCGTCTCCGCACCCTTTGCCGCCGGATGCGAACCCGGCCGACGAAACCGCTGCGGCGTCCTCGAAGCAGAAGCAGACATGGCGTTCACTATACTGGGCACATATGTTGAGCACTCTCCTCGCGCTACTCGCACCCGCATTCCTCGCCGTCTTCCTCGTCGGCATGGAACGCCTCGAAATCGCCGTCGTCCACACCGACGCATAACTACGCCAAACGACTCATAGCGAGATGCTAGGGTGGACCATTGTGACATGGCCCGCGAGCTGAGATTCCGGTGACCAACTCCACACGGACCAAAAAATACAAGGAGCTTCGATGCAAAGCGTGCAGGAAACACTGTCCCGCGCCGGGATCTTCCAGGGAGTAGACCCCGATGCAGTGGTCAACCTGATCTCACAGATGCAGACGGAGTCGTTCCCCCGCGGCACCACCATCTTCGACGAAGGTGAGCCCGGCGACACCCTCTTCATCATCATCGAGGGCAAAGTGAAGCTCGCCCGCCACGCCCCCGACGGCCGCGAGAACCTCCTGTCCGTCATGGGCCCCTCCGATATGTTCGGCGAACTGTCCATCTTCGACCCGGGCCCCCGCACCTCGTCCGCCGTATGCGTCACCGAGGTCAAAGCCGCCACCATGGACTCCGAGATGCTCCGCACGTGGATCAACGATCACCCGGAGATCTCCCAGCAGCTCCTCCGCGTCCTCGCGCGCCGCCTGCGCCGCACCAACGCGTCGCTCGCCGACCTCATCTTCACCGACGTCCCCGGCCGCGTCGCCAAGACGCTCCTGCAGCTCGCGAACCGCTTCGGTATCCAGGAAGGCAGCGGCCTCCGTGTCAACCACGACCTCACCCAGGAAGAGATCGCCCAGCTCGTCGGCGCTTCCCGCGAGACCGTGAACAAGGCCCTCGCCACCTTCGCCCAGCGCGGCTGGATTCGCCTCGAGGGTAAGTCCGTCGTCATCGTCAACACCGAGCACCTCGCGCGCCGCGCACGCTAATCGACGCCGCTTTCCCTGGTTTTCGCCCGTTTTTCACACCCTGTGACCTGCCCGTTTAGGCGATGTCTACTGAAGTAGACATCGTTTCGTAGACGATGGGTTGCGGGGCGTTTAACGTTTGTGTCATGAACCAATTCGCGGCGCATGTGGGCGCAGGCAATGCTATCGACCTGCTGGGTAGTTTCAACGCCCAGCAGCTTGTCGACGCCGGCGCCAACCCCACCCGCGTTGCCGATTGGAAAGGCGTCTACGAGGTCTACTACGGAAAGACCCGGTTTTCCCGCCAGCAGGCTAATGCTGTTCGTGTTGCCCGCCAGACTGCGAAGTCACTGGATCAGTTGGTGCTCATTGAGCAACGAGTCCGCAAGTTGGGTACCGAGAAGGAGAAGTGGAAGATCCGCCTGGCGTTGTTGTCTGTGCGCGGGAACTACGAGACGTTGAAACGCCGCGCCAAAGACATCGTCCCCGAGGTGGATACACCCGCTCCTGAGTCGTCGGTGCGGTTTGGTAAGGAGCGGAAAGGTAAACGCACTTTTAGTGCTACTGGTGATGCGCGTGATATCGCTGCTCTTGAGTACGCCCTGCGCCGAAACCTGGATGCTAATCGTCCTGAGGGTCCGCAGATGTACGAAGCATTCCACGACCTGCTGCACAGCGATGGTGCTGTCGCTGATGCTGTCCCACGCCCATTGGTCCAGATCCCGCTGGCGGATTACATCAAGATCCTTGGCGGCCAGGGCGATGACACCATCCTGGGGCTATCTGATGGCACGACGATGACTGGTGCGGAGTACTTGGCGCACCATCACTCCAAAGACCTTGAGGTGGCACTGTTCCACCCGCAGGCAGGTCCGGTGAACCTGTACAGCACGAAGCGGTTCGCTAATAAGAAACAACGGGACCTCGCCCGGGCAACACTGACGACGTGTCCTGTGCCGGATTGTCGGCATGCTGCTGATAACTGCGAGGTCCACCACATTGAACCGTGGGCCCGCGGTGGGCCGACGAACATGAATAACCTGTCGGTGTTGTGCAGGTATCACAACCGCACCAACGACGATGACCCCGACAGGAACAACAGGGGTCGAATACAGGTGCGCGATGGGACACCGACATGGATCTCACCGCGCGGAACACCAGTGGCGAACAGCACACACCAATACGGTGCGATGCACCTACTGTTCGGGAAATAGCGAAAAGGCCGCAGACACAGTCTGACCACGCACATCGCGTGAATCAGGCATGTCCACGGCCACTTCCGCACGCCCAAAAGTCGATTCCTAGTCGAAGGTCTCCCTTTTCTTCCACTTCCTGAACGCGATGAACCTGCGCACCATCACGGCCACAACAACAAGCAGCGCGCATGGCGTGACAATAAACCAATAACTCTCTACGAGAACGCACACGAGTGCCACGTCGAAGATGAGGACTGCGAGGAAGATGTCCCACCTGAAATTGTTGACCTTGACGTTCAAGAGGGGCAGGAAGACAATCCACCAGATAGTGATTAACACGATCGCCGGGATGTACATGAAAACTGCGGCGAAACCAGCATCAGTACCGGTCTCCGACATATCGACAGCAGAGGCGACCGCGAGGAAGAAGACAACTGCAAACTCGATCGTCGGCCACTTGAGTATCCCGCAGTCGCGCAAGCGCGGCGGTAAGGATACCTCCGAAAAGCTCAGTTCCGGATCGTCATAGTGTTCCATGCAGGAAGTATATACAAAAGCGAAAACGGGCCCCTTGGGAAAAAGGGGCCCGTCGCGGGGTATGCGGCTTAGTTCTTGCCGTCGAGGTAACGCAGTGCGACGCGGGTGGACTGCTCAGCGGCGCCGCGGAGGACGGGGTCGACGTCGTCATACATTGCGTCGACAAGCTCGTTGATGCTCAGATCCGTTCCGCGCTCTTCGCGCACCTTGCGGATCTGATCGAGGCGGTAGTTACGGCGGTCGATGTACTTGCGCGCGAACTCAGAGAGATCTGCGCCCTCCGGACCGTGGCCCGGCAGCAACGTGATGCCCGTGCCCTCTTCTTCGAGCTTGGCCAGCGACTCCAGGTAGGCGCCAAGGTCACCATCGGTCTCGGAAATCATCGTGGTGTGGCGACCGGCGATCGTGTCACCAGTGACGATACCTTCAAGCTCCGACGACTCCGGGTCGCCCGAGTAGATGTAGAACGACACCGAATCGCGCGTGTGGCCTGGAGTGTGCACGACCTTGATGCGGGGAGTGACACCATCGACGGCGATGACCTCGCCGTCTTCGAGTGGTTCGCCGCCGATGCAGTAGCGCTCGTCGAACGCGCGAACCTCAACGCCGGTGAGCTGGCGGAAGCGCTGGGCACCGTCCGCGTGGTCGTGGTGGCGGTGCGTCAACAGCACCAGCGCCACCTTGTCTGCGGCGGACTGCAGAACATTGAGGTGGCCTTCATCCTCCGGGCCCGGATCGATGACGATGCTGAATTCGTCTTCCGGGGCGCGGATGACCCAGGAGTTCGTGCCTTCCAATGCGGCGTAGCTGGGATTGGGAGCCAGCACGACAGCGGCGGAGGGAGTGACAGGACGCAGTTGGCTGTAGGCAGGATGCTGCATGCCTTCAACCCTACCGTCAATAGGCAGGATGTGTAATTCGGCGGCGAGGGCGGTTAGGCGCCCGCGACCTCGACGATGAGCTCGACTTCAACTGGGGCGTCGAGCGGGAGGACGGCGACGCCGACTGCGCTACGCACGTGGGCGCCCGCGTCGCCGAAGATCGCGCCGATAAGGTCGGAAGCGCCATTGACGACGCCCGGTTGTCCCGCGAACCCGACGTCCGACGCCACGTAGCCCACAACTTTGACCACCCGTTCGATCTTGTCGATGCCGACAAGATCATCCACAGCAGCCAACGCGTTCAACAGCGCGGTGCATGCGAGACCGTACGCGTTATCGGGGTCGACGTCCGCGCCGACCTTGCCGGTGGCGGGCAGCTCGCCGTCGACGAACGGAAGCTGGCCGGAGGTCCACACCTGGTTTCCCACTCGGGTCGCGGGGACGTACGCGGCGACGGGCGCCGCGACCGCTGGGAGCTCGATGCCCAGTTCAGCGAGGCGCCCGCTCGGCGACGTCGACGCTGCAGCCATTAGAGCTCCCGCTTCATGTAGGCGACGACATTCTCCGGGTTCGGGCCGGGAGTGACAGCGACGAGCTCCCAGCCGTCTTCACCCCAAGTGTCCAGGATCTGCTTTGTTGCGTGTGTGAGCAGCGGAACTGTTGCGTATTCCCATTTCTTCATGGGCACCACCCTACAGGCCGATAATCTCGCGGCCCTCCGCCAAGTGCTCCGCCCAATCAGTGACGTGGGGGTTCTTGCGCAGGACGGCGCGGCGCTGGCGTTCAGTCAGGCCTCCCCACACGCCGAATTCAACCTTGTTGTCGAGGGCGTCAGCGCGGCATTCCATCTGGACGGGGCAGCTGCGGCAGATAGCTGCGGCTTTGCGCTGCTCGGCACCGCGGACAAAGAGGGCGTCGGGATCGCCGGAGCGGCAGACCGCCATGGTGACCCACTCGCCACGTTCGAAGGACCTCTCGGAGTCTACGGAGGAGCGCTGTCGTACTTGCTGCCCAAGTCGTAGGGCAGAGCTTGCATTTTCCAGTGCGCGGTTTCTGATCGTAGTGGTCACCACAGTCTCCTTCCGGCCGTTATACCTATGCGTTATCAGCAGGGCTGCTATCACCATGCTGTCCCTATGTAAGTGTATTCACGCGCGCAGTTTTTTGTCGAATAGATCACACACGTGGGGGTAGGTGGTGATTCCGCTGACGGACTAAAGGCCGTAGTGTAAGTGAGGTGTCTGCGCTAAGTTCCCTGGGAAAACTGCTCGTCGGCCTGTTGGCGGCGGGCCTCGGCATCGCGCTGTGCCTTGCCCCCGCGGCGGGAATCGGCGGGGCTGCAGTAACGCGTGTCGACGACACGATGCAGTCCAATCTCGCCGACCTCACCGACGGCACTGCACCCGGTGTCACGACGATCACCGACACCAACGGCGTCCCGATAGCGTGGATGTACGCGCAACGGCGCTACGAGGTGGAGCCCAACGAGATCTCCCAGTCCGCGAAGGATGCCCTGGTCGCTATTGAGGACCGTCGGTTCTACGAGCATGACGGCGTCGATATGCAAGGCTTCGCCCGCGCAATGGTGAAAAATGTTCTCGCTGGCGGCGTGGAGGAAGGCGCGTCCACGATCGACCAGCAGTACGTAAAGAACTACCTGTTGCTCGTCAACGCCGACACGACGGAAGAACAGTCGGCGGCCGTGGAGCAGTCAATTCCACGCAAGCTGCGCGAAATGCGCATGGCCTCGGACCTGGACAAGCAGCTGTCCAAAGAGGAGATTCTGGCGCGGTATTTGAATCTGGTGTCTTTCGGCAACCACTCGTACGGCATTGAGGCGGCGGCGCGCACGTACTTCGACACGTCGGCCGCAAAGCTAACGGTGCCGCAGTCGGCGCTGCTGGTCGGCATGCTGCAGTCGTCGGAAATGCTGAATCCGTACACGAATCCGGACGGCGCGAAGGAACGACGCAACACAGTGCTCCAGGCGATGGTGGGGTCGGGCTACCTCAGCCAGGCTGACGCGGATAAGTACGCGAGCGAGCCACTCGGCGTGCTCGACGAGCCGGCGCTCCTACCCCACGGCTGCATCACCGCAGGTGGCGCGGGCTTCCTCTGCGACTACGCGCTGCGCTACCTCACGGACAAAGGTCTGAGCATGGAGGAAATCGAGCGCGGCGGCTACACCATCACGACGACGCTCGACCCCGAGGTACAGGAGATCGCCCACGAAGCCGCGACGAGCGCCGTGAACAAGGGACAGCCGGGCGTGGCGGAGGTCATCAACGTGGTACAGCCGGGCAAGGAAAGCCACGATATCTTGGCGATGACATCGTCACGCGATTACGGCCTCGACCAGGACGAAAGCCAGACGGTCCTGCCTCAGACGTCGACGTTGGTGGGCAACGGCGCCGGCTCGGTGTTCAAGATTTTCGCGGCCGCGGCAGCACTAGAGAACGGCTACAACTTGGAGTCCAAGCTCGAGGTGCCGGACCGCGCGGTGGTCTACGGCATGGGCGAAGGCGGCGCGCGCAATTGCCCGGCGGGGGCGTACTGCGTGGAAAACGCCGGCAAGTACCCGGGCGAGATGACACTGCGGGACGCGTTGGCGAAGTCGCCGAACACACCGTTCGTGAAGCTGATCGAGAGCGTAGGTGTGGAGCCGACCGTCGATATGGCTGTACGTCTCGGCCTGCGTTCGTACGAGGACCAGGGCACATTCGACGGGGAGAATTCGATCGCGGACTATTTCCGCCAGAACAACCTCGGTTCGTTCACGCTGGGCCCGACGGCGGTGAATCCGCTGGAGCTCTCCAACGTGGCTGCCACGCTCGCCTCCGAAGGCATGTGGTGCGAGCCGAATCCGATCAAGAGCGTCGTGGACCGTTACGGCGACGAGGTCGCCATCGACCGCCCGGATTGCGAGCAGGCGGTGGAGCCGGAGCTCGCAGCCGGACTCGCGGGAGGCATGGCAGAAGACGCTGTATCGGGCACCGCGAAGAAGGCTGCGGAAGCGACGGGCTGGCGCGGCGCGGTCGCGGCGAAGACGGGCACGACGGAGTCGCACCAGTCGTCGGCGTTCCTCGGGTTCAACAAGAAGGTCGCGGCCGCGACGTATATCTATAACGACGGCACACAGACCACCCCGCTGTGCACGGGCCCTGTGCGCCAATGCTCGAACGGGTCGCTGTTCGGTGGCCAGGAGGCGGCGCATTCGTGGTTCCGGATGGCGAACCAGATTCCGGGCGCGCAGGATGCGGGGCTTCCGGATCCGAGCCCGCTGTTCGACCCGAAGGCGCGCGACGAGCTGCTCAAGCGGGCTGTGGGGATGAATAAGGACGATGCGCGAAAGATGCTCGAGGACGCCGGGTTCCGGGTCCGCGAGACGACGAAGTCGGACACGGATGCACCTCGCGACCAGGTCGTGGACACCCGCTCGGCCGAGGACGCAGGGCCAGGTTCGACCATCACGCTCGTCGTTTCCGACGGTTCCAAAAAACGCGTATCGACGACCCCCAGCACCCCTTCTGCCTCCCCCACTTCCCCAGCAGCCGAGGCGGAAGAAGAGCCCGCCCCCGAAGAAGTCGATCTGGGACAGCTCGCCGACGAGTTGGCGAACCTCTTCCGCTAGGAGAGGCGCTCTTTCACCACGGCAGAAAGACGCTTGCCGTCGGCGCGACCGGCGGCCTTCTCCGTGGCGAGCTTCATGACCTGACCCATTTCCTTCATGGAGGTGGCGCCGGTCTGGGAAATGGCGTCGTCGATAAGCTCTGCAAGCTCAGCGTCGTCAAGCTGCTTTGGCTGGTACCCCTCGAGGACCGCAACCTCTGCAAGCTCCGCGTCCGCGAGCTCCTGGCGGCCGTTGTCCGCGTACACCTGCGCGGACTCGCGACGCTTCTTGATCTCGCGCGCCACGACCTTCAGCACTTCCTCATCCGTCAGCTCGTGCTTCGTGCCCTCCGTCTCTTCCGTCTGGATCGCAGCGAGCAGCATACGGATCGTGCCCGTACGCTCCTTCTCCTTCGACTTCATTGCTTCTTTCAAGTCAGCGCGAATCTGATTCTTCAAATCACTCATGTCCACGAGCGTAGCGCGACAGGGGCGGTACCCTCGGAGCAATGACCACAAAGCACTCAACCCGCACCGTGCTGCGGCGCGTCGGACTCGCCGCCGCAACTGGCCTCGCCCTCGGCGCCGCGACCTTCGCGTACGGCGTCAGCGAGCTCACCAAATTCCGGCTCAAGCAGTACGAACTGCCGATCCTCCCCGCAGGCGCCGACCCCTTCACCATCCTCCACGTCGCCGACCTGCACATGATCCCCGGCCAAAAGACCAAGATCGCGTGGGTGTCCGCCCTCGACGCACTCAACCCCGACCTCGTGGTCAACACCGGCGACAACCTGTCCGACGCCCGCGCCGTCCCCGACGTGCTTGCCGCATTGGGCCCGCTGCTTTCGCGCCCCGGTGTCTTCGTATTCGGCACCAACGACTACTGGGCACCGCGCCTGGTCAACCCGCTGAAATACCTGCTCGACCAGAAACGCGAACCCAGCTACGTCGACCTGCCGTGGAAAGGCATGCGCGCCGCCTTCATCGAGCACGGCTGGCGTGACGCCACCCACCAGCGCCTCGAATTCAAAGCCGGCGGCCTGCGGCTTGCCGTCACCGGCACCGATGACCCCCACCACGACCTCGACGATTACGATTCCGTCGCCGGCGCGCCCAACCGCGACGCCGACCTCGCGATCGGTGTCACACACGCCCCCTACCGCCGCGTCCTCGACCGCTTCGCCGCCGACGGATACGCCTTGGCCTTGGCCGGCCACACCCACGGCGGGCAAATTTGCCTGCCAGGCGAACGCGCCATCGTCACCAACGCCGACATCGACCGTGAGCGCGCCTCCGGTCTTCACCGTTACGGCGACATGTGGCTCGAAGTCTCCAATGGTTTGGGTACCTCGAAATTCGCGCCCGTGCGTATCTTCTGCCGGCCGTCCGCTGCCCTGCTGACGCTCACTCCTCGCGAGGACGAGCCGGCCGGTTAAGCGCGCCATAGCCCTGCCCAACAGGCGTTTTGGAGCTTGCGGGGGCGTGGACTAAAGTATCCCGGGTACTCAATAAGTGCACCGGGATATGGCGCAGCTTGGTAGCGCGCTTCGTTCGGGACGAAGAGGTCGCAGGTTCAAATCCTGTTATCCCGACCAACT
>NZ_JALXWY010000010.1:0-70672 GCF_025144155.1 Corynebacterium sp. p3-SID1194 | reverse complement strand
GAGACGGCCTGAGAACGCCCACACGCAGCGGCCATCAGGGAATGAGAAACTGAGTCTTCGCTGCTCTCCCCCCAACTTTGCAACGGCACCCATACGAGCCAGGTGCGCGTCATGCGGGCAGCCCATTCAACAACGGCTGCACCAGTCGACGCTGCGTCGGTCGCGGCCTGTGTTTGTTTTGTACTCCATAGTCCATCAACTGCTAGCATCGCGGACATGGGTAGACCACGAACGTTTGACGAGGCGACAGTGCTGGATGCCGCGGCCGCGCAGTTCAGGGTGCGTGGATTCGCGGACACGTCGACTGAGCAGTTGTGCGCGGCGGCCGGGGTGCGGCGGAGCAGCCTGTACAACGCCTTCGACTCCAAGGATGAGCTGTTCGTTCGAGCACTGGAGCGCTATGTCGAGGTCACTGGTGAGAGTCAGGAGGCGGTGCTCGCCGATGCCGAACTGGATGGCTTCGCACGCGTGAGCGGCGTTCTGAATCTCATGATCGCCGAGGAGTACGAGGCGTCCACTGAAGGGCACGCGGCCGGGTGCATGGTCGTGACGACACGCATGACGCCGGACCGCGGCAGTCAGGACCCGCGCGTCGCCCGCATCCTCGACCGTGCACTGGGACGCCAGCTCGCGATGCTGGAGCACGCCGTCAGGGCCGGCAGGTTCGACGGCAGCCTCCGGCCGGACCTGGACGCTCGGGACACCGCACTGCTGGTCGTCACCCTGATCTCAGGGATTCGCGTCATGGCACAGGCCGGCTCCGCACCCGAGGAACTGCGGCGGATCGTCGCACTCGGCCTCAGTGCCCTGACACCTTGATACGCCACTACTGAGAAATCCGTGAGCTGTCGGGCTCACCTGCACCTTTATTTTGTACTAGAGAATCCACATTGGAGACCGGGCAATGAAGAAATACCTGTACGTACTGATGCTCACGATCATGGTGGTGGTCATGAGCGAGTTCCAGACCGCGGGGATGATGCCGCAGATCGCCGCAGACCTGGGCGTCTCGACCGGCCAGGTCGGGACGGTGGTCACTTTGTACGCGCTCGGCATGGCGCTCGGAGGCCCGCTGCTGGTGTACCTCCTGCGGCATCGCCCACCCAAAGCCTCGCTGTTGATCGTCATCGGAACCTATGCCGCGCTGGAGGTCCTGGTCCCGCTGATCCACGAGTTCTGGTGGCTGGCACTGCTTCGCGTCCTGACCGGATGCCTCTCCGGCGCCGCCTATGGCATCGCCGTGTCCTACAGCGCCCGACTGGCCCCGAGTCCGGAGAAGATCGGCGAAGCAGTGTCCATCGTGCTCGGCGGCATCATGATCGGAACCGTCATCGGCCTGCCGCTGTCGCACTTCCTCGCGGCCCGCTGGGGCTGGCAGTCCAGCTTCTACATCCTAGGCATCGCGGCCTTCGCCGTGTTCCTCATCAGCCTGCTCACCCTGCCCGCCCGTGAAGCCGCCACCCAGGAAGCCGCCGCACAGGACCTGCGCAAGCTGCGCTCGCCGAAACTCTGGTCCAGATACCTGGTCAGCCTGCTGACCATCGGCGCAGCCTTTGCCGGCTTCTCCTACTTCACCCCGCTGCTGGAACAGAACGCCGGCTTCGCGACGAATACGACGACCCTGATCCTGCTCGCCTACGGGATCGTGTCCTTCATCGGCAACCTCATCGTCGGCAAGTTCGCCGACCAGCACGCCATCGGCATCCTGCGCATCGGACACACACTGCTATTCATCTCACTCGCGCTCCTTGGAGCCTTCAGCAACGCACAGCCGCTCGTACTGGCCATGGTGCTCATCGTAGGCGTCGCCGGAGTGCCGATGAACCCCGCCATGGTCGCCCGCGTCGCCGAAATCGGAGGAACCGGGAACATGGTCAGCACGGTGCACACCTCCCTCATTACCATGGGCGTCGCCCTGGGATCAGCAATCGGCGCGCTCGCCATCGGCCGAGCCGGTGACGATCCCTCCGCAGCCATGTGGATCGGAGCAGCCTTCGCCGTTCTCGCCACACTCACCCTCGCAACACAAGCACGAGGCAGAAGACAACCTCTTCGACCGCCCCATGCAACTGAAACAGTAGATTGTGTCTGATCTGCTGATCTGATCAGATCACATCTCCAATCGGCAGGCCCGTCGATCTCCTGGACCATCAAACAGACGTAGCTACTTTCGCATCCCAACGGCGTTCTCGTCTCCATGTAGCGCTGTGTCGCTTATGACACTTGGTCGAGCGGGTCGGACTACTTGAGCCCGACGGGTGCGGCGTCCTCGTCCGCCGAACTCAGGACGGATGCCAGGAGTCCGGGGAAGCGTTCTTCGAGGTCGTCGGCGCGCAGATGGACGTAGCAGCGGGTGCCCTCGTCGCGGGTGCGGGTGATGCCCGCGCTGCGCAGCGTTTTCATGTGGTGGCTCAGCGTCGACTTCGACACGGGGGCATCCAGTTCGCCCCACTGCCGCTCTTGCCCGTCGGAGAGCAGGCGGACGATGCCGAGGCGTAGCGGATCGGACAGCGCGGAGAGCACTCGCGTGAGCGAGAGGTCCGCGGTGGCCGGGTGCTTGGTGTCCGCATGGTCGGTCGGGGGCATGCCTCGATCCTACCTTGTTCGCCGCCTATCGAACGATCATTCATGAAATCGCGCGATGAAGGCGCCGAGATCCTTGCGAACGCCCGCCACCGAGCCCTCTCCCCCGCCCCCGTCGGAGACATCGACGCCGATGCGCGCGCGGAACTCGACGAGCTCTAAACGCTCAGGCGCGCTAACCACGCAACCAGTTGTCCAAGGCCTGCGCGAGCACGCCCCCTTGTCTTCTACTTGGGGTCAGGGCCGGCGGCGAATCTCTCCGGTTTTTCGGGGTCGTAGAACACGCCGACCGTTTCGCCCATTCGGCTGCGCTTCGTGATTGCGACCATGGGAGTCCCTGTGATCGTCCGGCCGTCCTTCGTGGTGAATTGCACCGTCTCCTCGAAATTCCTGCCGGTCTGGCGCACCGATATCACCCGGCCTTGCGTAATCTCGCCGGCGGGACTGTTCCTGAAACGAAATTTGTGGTGCGCGATGCTGACAGCCACGATGACGATAATCAAGACCGCAGCGAATGCGATGCCAACCAAAACTTCCTGCGACATGGTGCGAATCCTCTTCCCCCAAAGATGGCAGTTGAATCAATTCATACCAAGTTCCGGGCGGCGGGGATGCTCGGACAACCCCGGCGGCGCAAAATAAGACATCCTCGGTATCCTGGTAATTGACTGTATTTGCTCGTGCGATGTGTGAATTGGTGATGTGAGAAATGAAGAACCCCGTGTCGTCGTTTGGAAAATTCGTGGCGAAGAAACCACGAGCAGCGATCGCAGGAACAGCCGCTGCCGCGACGGCATCCCTGGCGGTACGCGATCTGCGCCAGAAGAACAACGCGATCTTCCGCAACTACCCGGTGCTGGGCCACGCCCGCTATCTCGCGCACCGCATCCGCCCCGAGATCCAGCAGTACTTCGTGGAGAACAACTGGGACGGCCGCCCCTTCAACTTCCAGACCCGCCAGATGATCAACGAGCGTGCCGACGGCACCGAGGGCGAAATGTCTTACGGCACCGAGCGCGACGTCATGGAGACTGGTTTCGAATACCTTGTCCACTCCATGATGCCGGCGAAAATGCCTGCAGAACCGCCCCGCGCGCACATCGGCGGCAAAGACTGCACGAAGCCCTACGACATGTCGCTGATGAATATCTCCGCCATGTCTTTCGGTGCGTTGTCCGCGAACGCCGTCCGCGCACTCAACAAGGGTGCCGAGCTCGGCGGTTTCGCCCACGACACCGGCGAAGGCGGTCTGAGTAGCTACCACATGGAAAATAACGGGGATCTCGTGTGGGAAATCGGCACCGGCTACTTCTCCGCGCGCACCGAAGACGGTGAATTCGACCCGGCGAAATTCAAAGAGCTCTCCGCCATCGACCAGGTGAAGATGACCGAGCTGAAGCTCTCCCAGGGCGCGAAGCCCGGCATCGGCGGTGTGCTGCCCGGCTCGAAGGTCAGTGCCGAGATCGCGAAGGTCCGCGGTGTGCCGGAAGGCGAAACCTGCGTCTCCCCGTCCCGCCACTCGGTGTTTTCTACCCCGACCGAACTCATCGAGTTCATCGCTGAGATGCGCGAGCTCTCCGGCGGTAAGCCGGCTGGCTTCAAGATGTGCGTCGGCTCGATGATCGACGTCCTGTCCATCTGCAAGGCGATCCGTGAAGTGGGCACCGCGCCCGATTTCATTGTCATTGACGGCTCTGAGGGCGGCACTGCCGCCGCACCCCTCGAATACGAGGACCACGTCGGTCTACCTCTCACTGAGGGCCTGATGATGATGCACAACGCGCTCGTTGGAACTGGCCTGCGGGACCAGATCAAGATCGGCGCGTCAGGCAAGGTCGCGGCCGCCAACGACATTGTCAAACGCCTCATCCAGGGCGCAGATTTCACCAACTCCGCCCGTTCAATGATGATGGCCGTCGGCTGCATTCAGGCCCAAAAATGCCAGACCGGCGGTTGCCCCACTGGTGTGGCCACGCAGAGCAAGTGGCGCCAGCGCGCCCTGGACGTCGATTCCAAGGCAATCCGCGTGAAGAACTACCACAACGCCACTGTCCAGCAGGCGGTGTCCATGATGGCATCGTGCGGCGCAACCGCCCCGGAAGAACTCTCGCCGAATATGCTCCGCCAAGTCATCGCGCCGGGTGTCACCCGTTCCTATGAGGCGCTCTACACTTGGCTCGAGCCCGGCCAGCTTATCGACGACGCCCCCGAGACCTGGGCCGACGCCTGGAACCAGGCCAGCCCGGATGAGTTCCGTCTACCGGTGATCACGAAGGTACGTTAAGTTTCTGCGTCAGCCTGCCAGTTCACGATCTTCAGACCAGACACTCTCGAAAACTCCCTCGTATTCGCAGTGACGAGGGTCAAATCGTGAGCAAGCGCTTGGGCAGCGATCCACATGTCATTGGCCCCGATGACCAGCCCGCGCCGTTCCAAGTCGGCGCGGACTCGGGCGTATGCGAGCGCTGCATCGGTGTCGATCGGCGCAACCGTGTAAATGTCCTTCAACCGCCCCAGTGCAATGCGTTGTGATGCAGCCGCTCCTTTCTCGATTGCCACCATCAGCTCTCCCAAGACGACGGCCGACAACCTCACATTGTCGAGAGGCTCTCCCGCAAGGCGTTCGCGAAGCCGCTGATTCCTGCCCCGCAGGATTTCAATGAAAACGTTCGTGTCTGGTAAATAACCCACTAATCCCCCACTGAATGAACCGGCGCAGGCGGTCCGTCTGCCGGACGATTCAGGGAATCAGCCCAGCCTTCGGGGAGGTCCGCTGTTATGAGGTCAACGGCATCCAGGGCTGACATCTGGGATGGGATGATGACCAAATTCTGGCCGACTTTTCTAATGGCGACGCGGTCCACATCGAGACGAAACTGCTTGGGGATTCGAACGGCTTGGCTGTTACCCGACTGAAAAACAGTCGTGTTCAATTGATTCGAGTCTCTGGGCGAAGTCATAGCAATCTCACCTTCTCACCTCGCATGATGCGCAAATACACGATGAGTATATACCGGCATCGCCAGCGAACTCTAGAGCGATGTCCAACTAGAAAGCGAGAAAGGATAACCTGTTATCCTTTCGCCACTCTGCGTGCGGGGATAGGCTAGCGCCCCTGGTCGCGGCGGTGGCGCTGGGCGGCGCGGGCGCGGCGGTCGTCGATAAGCGTGTCTGCGTCCTCGGCGCGGCGGACGGACTGGTGGCCGGCGTCCGCCTGGGCTTCGGCGACGGGATTGAAATCAGTCTGTTCGCGACGCAGCGCTTCCATCTTCTGCTGCTCGGGGTCACGGCGCATCCACGCGGCGGTGAGCAGCGGCACGGCGATCACGACGCAGGCGATCGCGAGATACATGCCGGCGCCAGTGGAATCGCCGGTGGTGCCAGTCTGGCGCAGCCAAAGGCCGAGCAACGCCGCGACGAGCGAGACACAGCCGGCCATCCACGCGAAGAGGGCGAACGTGGTGCGACGCGCGATCACGAGCAACAGGGTGAACACGGCGAGGCAAAGGAACGACAGGAGTGCGAAGGCGCGCTCCCCGATCGCCACGTCGATGCCGTCCGGCTCGGTGAAGGTGAGCATCTGCCAGCCGGCGGCGTCGCCGGCGAAAGGCAAAATCAAAGAGACCACATAGACGGCCACCGCGGCGGCTAAGACCCAGCGGCGGGAGCCGAGGTCGACGGTGCCGGCGCGTTGCTTCTCGAGGGAGGCGAGGTCGGGGTGGGAGGTGGCGTCGTCAAGCATGCTGCTCATGTTAACCGCACGTGCCGCACGCGTTGGCGGCGCTGGGCGCTTGTTTCGGCGCGCCGATGCTCGGAATACCCAAACCGACGCCCACGGGCGCCGTGGTGGGAACCTGGCCCGCTTCCGCGTTATCGCCGGCGAGCGTGCGGCGGTGGGAGTGAATGCCAGAATCGGCGATCAAATAATGCGGGCGCGAATCGGTGACCGTGACGTGCACGATATCGCCCGGACGCACGGTGCGGTCGATATTGCCCTCGACCGTGAAGTGGACGAGGCGGCCGTCGCGCGCGCGGCCCGACATGCGGCCGGTGTCCTTCTTGTCGTGCGTCTCCTGGATGAGCAATTCCTGGTCGGTGCCCACGAGCTTTTCGTTCTCCTCGGCGCTGATGCGCTCCTGCAGCTCAAGCAGGCGCTCGAAGCGCTCCTGGACGACCTTCTTCGGGATCTGGTCGGCCATCTCCGCTGCGGGCGTGCCGGGGCGCGGCGAGTACTGGAACGTGAACGCCGAGGTGAAACGCGCCTTCTCGACGACGTCGAGCGTCGCCTGGAAGTCTTCCTCCGTCTCCCCCGGGAAGCCGACGATGATGTCGGTCGTGATCGAAGCGTGCGGAAGTTTCTCGCGCACCTCGTCTAAGATGCGGAGGAATTTCGCCGAACGGTACGAACGGCGCATGTCTTTGAGCACCTTGTCGGAGCCGGACTGCAGCGGCATGTGCAGCTGCGGGCACACATTCGGGGTCTCAGCCATCGCGTCGATGACGTCGGAGGTGAATTCCGCCGGGTGCGGCGAGGTGAAGCGCACGCGCTCCAGGCCCTCGATGTCGCCGCAGGCGCGCAGCAGCTTCGAGAATGCGGAACGGTCGCGCTTTAAATCCGGGTCCACGAAATTCACGCCGTACGCGTTGACGTTCTGACCGAGCAGAGTCACCTCGGTGACGCCCTGGTCCACGAGTGCTTTGACCTCGGCGAGGATGTCGCCCGGGCGGCGGTCCTGCTCCTTGCCGCGCAGCGACGGCACGATGCAGAACGTGCACGTGTTATTGCAGCCCACCGAGACCGACACCCAGCCAGCGTAGGAGGACTCGCGCTTGGCAGGCAGGACCGACGGGAAGTGCTCGAGGGCTTCGACGACCTCGACCTGCGCTTCCTCGCTGACACGCGCGCGATCGAGCAGCGCGGGCAGCGCCGCCATGTTGTGCGTGCCGAAGACAGCGTCGACCCACGGCGCCTTCTCGATCACGGTGTCACGGTCTTTTTGCGCCAGGCAGCCGCCGACGGCGATCTGCATGCCCGGGTGGTTGCGCTTGACTTCACGCAGCTGACCGAGGGTGCCGTAGAGACGCTTGTCGGCATTCTCGCGGACAGCGCATGTGTTGAAGACCACGAGGTCGGCTTCCGCGTCGGCGGGAGCAGCCTCGTAGCCGGCGTCTTCCAGCAAGCCGGAGAGTCGCTCGGAATCGTGCACGTTCATCTGGCAGCCGAACGTGCGCACCTCGTAGGTGCGCGGAGCTGCCTGCGTCGTTGTCATCCCGGTTGTCACGGTGCAACAGTGTATTGCCCGCCGCGTTCATCGCATAACTGCTCACCGCGGGCGCGCAGCCACGCTACGCTTGATAGCGATCTTCAAGGGGGCCGGCGCCGATGTCGGTTCCCGCCTTCGGAGGGATTCATGTCCAGCACAGGACACTCACGGGCAGCGCGCGTCACCGTTAGCGCATTCAGCTTATCGACGCTCACCGCCTGCACCCTTTTCCCCGGCAGCGCCAACGATGCGGATCTGCTCGACCAGATCGAAAGCGGCCAGGTGACCGTCGGGTCCGCGTTCACGAACCCGGGGTTGAGCATCCTCCACGACGACGGCTCGGTCGCGGGATTAGACACTGACATTGCCGAGTACGTGATCAACGCGATCGCTGATGACAAGGGCTGGGACCGCCCGAGCATCGAATGGCGACAGGTGCCGCACGGCCAGCGCGCTTCCATGCTGGAGCACGCGTACGTGGACATGATCGCTTCGACGTATTCAATGAATAGCGAACGCGCGGACAAGACGGCTTTCGCGGGTCCGTATCTGGTCACGCACCAGGCGTTGCTCGTGCGCGACGGTGAGAACACCATCACCGGGTTGGACACGCTGAGCGGTCGCAGCTTGTGTTTCGTCACCGGAACCACGGCGGCGGGCACGATCAAAGACGAGCTTCCTGACGTGGTGTTGGAAGAATACGACAACTACAAGGCGTGCTTGGGCGCCCTGCGCGAGGGCCATGTGGAAGCCGTGACCACAGACGCGGCGATTCTCGAAGGCTTCGAAGCGCAGGAGCCCGGAGTTTTCGACGTCGTCCCGCTCGAGGTCGACGGGCGCCCGCTTACCGACGAGCACTACGGCCTCGGACTCCGCCACCACGACGAGGAAACGATCCAGGCTGTCAACGATGCCTTAACGCAGATGTACGACGATGGCTCCTTTGACCGGTTCGTGTCTGAAAACCTGCAGGCCGACCCCGATACGATGCGTGACACCCCGGGCGACACGTCGTTCCTCGACGGCCCTTAGCCAACGTTTTGAAGTTCGTCGCACCTCTCGTCGAGCGCTTCCTTGGCGATCTGCAGCGCCATTGACTCAGGGAAACCGCGCCGGGCGAGCACCCCGACGATGCGCCGAAGTTCTTTATCACGGCCAGCTCTGTCGGCGGGAACGCTTTTCACGGAGCGGGCTTTCTTCTGTGCGAGTCCGCGGGCGAGCTCGCGTTCGTCGTCCTCGTCGATCTGCTCCAAGGCAGCGTCTTGGTCCGCGGCAGAGACACCCTTGTCCTGTAATTCACGGCGGAGCACCATGGCAGATTTGCCGCGGCGCTCAAAGCGCTGGCGGACCCATTCGTGGGCGAAGGCTCCATCGTCGATGAGGCCGGAGCGCTGGAGGGAGTCCAGGACATCGTCGATAAGCTCTGGCGCGGGAGGTTCCTCCCCTTCTTTAACGCGCCGCTGATCGAGGAGGCGCTCGCGCAGCTCGTGGCGGGAGCGGGACCGCTGATCGAGCAGACGCAAAGCACGCTCGCGCACTTTCGCGGCAGCCTTTTCGTGCTCGTGATCGATCAGTCCCGGCCCCCGCCGGCCGCGTACGCATCGAGCGCCTCTTGCAGCTTGCGGAGCTTTTCCGGGTCAGGTTCGCGCCGTTGCGGCATAGGGCGTTATTTCTCCCCGGCCGCAGCGCCCTCGTCTTCATCGTCGAAGTCGATATTGGGCACCATGTCGATAGCTTCGTCGCTCAGTTCGTCATCCTTGCCAGCGAATTCGCCGACGCCGAGCTTCTGGAAGATCTTTTGCTCGAGCTCGTTGGTCAAGTCTTGGTTCTCTTTGAGGAAGAGACGGACCTTCTCCTTGCCCTGGCCAAGCTGGTCACCCTCGTAGGTGAACCAGGAACCGGACTTCTTGATCACGCCGTTTTCCACGCCGAGGTCGATGATGGAGGACTCGCGGGAGATGCCCTCGCCGTACATGATGTCGAATTCCGCGATCTTGAACGGCGGGGAGACCTTGTTCTTGACCACCTTGAGGCGCGTGCGGTTGCCGATGGAATCCTGACCGTCCTTGAGCGTCTGGATACGGCGCACATCGCAACGCACCGACGAGTAGAACTTCAGTGCCTTACCACCGGTGGTGGTCTCCGGCGAGCCGAACATGACACCGATCTTCTCGCGCAGCTGGTTGATGAAGATGGCCGTCGTGCCGGAGTTGTACAAAGCACCCGTCATCTTGCGCAGAGCCTGGGACATGAGGCGGGCCTGAAGACCGACGTGGGAATCGCCCATCTCGCCTTCGATCTCCGCCTTCGGGGTCAGCGCGGCCACGGAGTCGATGACGATGATGTCAATCGCACCGGAACGCACGAGCATGTCCGCGATCTCGAGAGCCTGCTCACCAGTGTCCGGCTGGGAGACCAGCAGGTTGTCGGTGTCCACACCGAGCTTCTTGGCGTAGTCGGGGTCGAGGGCGTGCTCCGCGTCGATGAATGCGGCGATACCGCCGGTACGCTGCGCCTGCGCGATGGCATGCAGTGCAACGGTCGTCTTACCGGAAGACTCCGGGCCGTAAATCTCCACGATGCGGCCACGCGGCCAGCCGCCAATACCGAGCGCGACATCGATGGCGGTATTTCCAGAGGAGATGGATTGGATCGGCGGGCGCTTCTCGTCACCCAGGCGCATGATCGCGCCCTTGCCGTAGTCCTTCTCGATCATCGCCATTGCCGCGTCAAGCGCGTTCTGGCGGTCATTCGCAGCGGAGGCAGCTTTCTTTTTCGTTGCCATGGCGTGGTTCCTTTCGTTTCGTGTGTTCCCGGTTCAACCCCCGGTTAAAGCAGTCTCATCTTCTTAGACCGCTCCAAGCGGTGTCCGGTTCCCCGTTCACTGCAAATCACACTAGTGGTCTTTGCGACACCACCATCGAACATACACGCACGAATGTTCGAATGATTCACTCCCCCGGGCGATCAATTCCCAGTCGGCGCTCTTCGGGAATATCGAAGTCGTCGCACAGGTGGTCCCACACGTCGCGGGGGTCCACGCCGGCGTCGATAAGCTCGCCCGCTGTCTTCCCTTCGCCGGAGAAAACGTGCGAGGACACGACCCACTTTCCTTTCGCGTCGCCGAATTCGTCGACGACGAGTTGGTGGAATTCCGTCAATCGCATGCGCACCACCTTACGCGCCCCGATTTTCGCTTCTCGACGCTTGCCCCTCCCCTCGAATTGAACGACGTTCAAGTGGGCCGCTAATGTTTCCTTTATGACAACTTCACGCACCTCGGGCGCGCGCGGAACCAGCGCAGCCACCGATATCGCCTATATCGCGGTCTTCGCCGCCCTGATCTCTGTCCTTGGCTTCGTCTCCATTCCCATCGGAGCCGCGGGTGTGCCCATCGTGCTGCAGAATGCGGCGACGATTCTCGCCGGCCTCGTGCTCGGCGGCCGCCGCGGCTTTTTGGCTACCGCCTTGTTCCTGCTCGTCGGTTGCTTCCTGCCGGTGCTCGCCGGTGGCAGCACCGTCATTCACGCGCTTGCGGGCCCGACGGTCGGCTACCTCGCGGGCTACCTGCTCGGCTCCGGCGCCTCGGGCCTGATCGCGTACCGCGCGCCTTTCAACAACAAGGCCGCGACCATCGCCGTGTTCTTCCTCGGCGGTCTCGTCGCCATCGCGTTCCAGTATGTGCTCGGTTCCTTCGGCCTGGTGTGGCGCGCGGATATGGGTCTCGGCGCCGCATTCGCCGCGCAGCTCGCGTTCATCCTCCCCGACCTGGGCAAGCTGGCCGTGATGGTCGCGATCGCTTTCGCCGTCCACTCCGCCTTCCCGCAGCTGCGCCGCACGCGTTAATCTCTCGTCGTGCCCACCATCTCTTTCGACCGCGCCAGCGTCGCCTACGACACCGATGTCATACTGCAGCCGCAGACGCTCGAGCTGAGCGAGCAACGCATCGGCATCATCGGCTCCAACGGCTCCGGTAAATCAACGCTGGTGCGGCTGATCAATGGGCTGATCGAGCCGTCATCAGGCACCGTGTCCTACAACGGTCTCGACGTCGCCGAGCACGGCAAAGACGTGCGTAAGAAGGTCGGTTTCATCTTCTCCGACGCCGAAGCACAGATCGTCATGCCGCGGGTCCGCGACGACATCGCGTTCTCCCTGCGCCGTTTCAAGCTGCCCAAGGCTGAAGTCAATGCGCGCGTGGACGACATGCTGGAACGCTTCCAGCTTGCCGACCGCGCCGAGAATTCCCCGCACACTCTCTCCGGCGGTGAGAAGCAGATGCTCGCCCTAGCAGCCGTCATGGTCATCGAGCCTGAGACGATCATCGCCGACGAACCGACGACGCTGCTCGACATGCGCAACCGCCGCCGCATCATTCGCGAGCTGACATCCCTCGACCAGCAGGTCATCGTGGTCACCCACGACATCGACATGCTCACCGAATTCGATCGCGTCCTGTGCGTCAACGACGGCGACATCGTATTTGACGGCCCAGCGCGCGAGGCCATCGCGTTCTACACCGACCTGATGGACAAGCTTGACGACGTTGACCGGGACGGTGAGACGTGAGAATCAGAGAACTTCCCATGGGCGTCTACGTCCCTGGCACGACGCCTGTTCATCGCGCCTCTCCCGCCACGAAATTCGCAGGGCTGTTGCTCTTCATCATTTTGATCACGGTGCTGCCGACGAAGCCGTGGCACCCGCTCGCCGCTGCCGGCGGCGTCGCTGTGCTGTACGCCGTCGCCAAGATTCCGCTCCGAACTGCCCTGCGCCAAGTCCTGCCGATCCTGCCGTTCATGGCCTTCATCGGCGCCTTCCTGTGGTGGCAAAACGGCCTGGAGAAGATGCTCATCACCGTCTTCGGTCTCATCGCCGCCCTGATGGCTGCGAGCCTGTTCACGCTGACCACCACGATCGAGGACCTCATGGAGGCCCTGGAGACAAATATGGCTCCGCTTGAGCGCATCGGCGTGCCCGTGGACACCGTGAGTCTCGCCATCGCGCTGACAATCCGCCAGATTCCGGTGTTGCTCGGCACCGCCAACGAGTCCCTCGACGCACGAAAGGCCAGGGGCGCGAATTTATCGCTCCTGGCCTTCGGTACCCCGCTTGTCATCCGCAGCGTCCGCTACGCCCAGCTCATGGGCGAGGCGCTCATGGCGCGCGGTGCGGTGGATTAGCAGCTACTGATTAGCGCTCGCCGCGCAGCTCACGCATACGCGCTGCGACTGCGTCTTGGTCGACGTTGGAGTAGTCAGTGGCGGAATTAGCAGCATTGGACGCAGACGAGGTGCCCTGCTCGATCGCGGGCTTCTTTCCGGACTCGAGCTCGCCGCCCATCTCGGCGCGGATCTGCTCGAGACGGCTGTGGCCGGCCATCTGGATGCCAGCCTGCTCCACCTCGGCCATGCGGCCCTGGACGGAGTTCTGGGCAAGTTCGGCCTGGCCGAGAGCGTTGGAGTAACGGCGCTCGATCTTTTCGCGCACCTGGTCCAGATTCGGGGAGGAACCATCGGTGAGCGAGTTCATGGACTGCAGGGACTCGGCGACCTTCTCCTGCATCTTGGCCTGCTCGAGCTGGGACAGGAGCTTAGAACGCTCAGCGACCTGCTGCTGCAGCTTCATGGAGTTGCGCTCCACGGCCTGCTTGGCCTGCTCTGCCTGCTGGAGAGCCTGGTCGTGCAGAGTCTTGGTGTCCTCGACGCCCTGCTCAGCGGTGACCAGCTGGGCAGCGAAAGCCTCAGCGGCGTTCTCGTACTCGACGGCCTTGGAATTATCGCCATCGGCACGGGACTTGTCAGCCAGCTTCAGCGCCTGCTTGGTATTCGCCTGCAGCTTCTCCACATCAGCCAGACGACGGTTCAGCTGCATCTCCAGCTGACGCTGGTTACCGATCACGGCCGCAGCCTGCTGAGACAGCTCCTGGTGCTGGCGCTGAGCCTCACCGATCGCCTGCTCGATCTGGATCTTCGGATCGGCATTCTCTTCAATCTTGTTGTCGAAGAGCGCCATGAGGTACTTCCAGGCTTTAACGAAAGGATTCGCCATGGTGTTTCAGTCTCGCCTTTCTACCGCGTGGTGTTTCACCACGTCACGTGATTAATCGCTAACGGTTCAATGGTAGCGGAGCGCGACAGGTCGCGCGCGGGAGTTTTTCTATACCTCGGCGGCCGCCGGCGGGGTATGAGCCAGCTCGTGCTCCATCGACTGCAGGGAGAGGTTCGCCGCCGCCTCGAGCAACAGCTCGGCAACGGTGGTGTCCAACGCGATGCACACGGAGGCCAAAAGCTCGGAGGAGACTTCCTTGCGGCCGCGCTCCAATTCGGAGATATAGCCCGGTGAGACGCGTGCCTCGTTCGCCAGCTCGCGCAGTGTCACGCCCTTGTCGGCGCGGAATGCGCGAAGCGACATTCCCAATGCCTCGCGCAACAGCGGTTCGCGTACCTTCGTCTGCGTCTTCTTCGCAGAATCCTCGCGCGCGCCGTCCTCAGTTCGGGTCGTAACAGGTTGGTAATTGAGCGTCGTCGTAGTTGCCATCACGTCGTTCAACGATCGTCCCCTTGTTTTTGTTCCCGATCAGTTTCATGAAGTACTGCCACGATAGCCGCAGCGACGGCCAGTTCGCGGATCTCCTGCCGCTGCCCCACCAGCACTCGCACCGGTTCGCGGCTCCCCGGAACCAGCGCGAACTGCGTCGCTAGCGCTTCCTGGGAATTACCGGCGAGAATCTCCGCAGCTGGAAGTGAGATGGTGCGTGACGGTCCCGAGACCGCAATGTGGACCTCGCCGACCGGGTGCCCGTCCTGCGGATCGGGCCCTGCCACACCCGTTAAGGCCACACCCCACGTCGCGCCGCACTTTTCGCGCGCGCCACGGGCCATGTGCCGGGCAGTCACCGCGGCCACAGGGCTGTGCTTTTCCAACACAGACTCGGGCACACCTGCCAGTGATGCCTTCAGATCCGTGGCGTACGTGATCAGTCCTCCGCGCAGCACATTGGAAGCACCGGGAACTTTCGCCACGGTCGCGCTGGCCAGCCCCGCTGTCAGGGACTCACAAAAAGCGACGGTCTCGCCGCGTGACGCGAGAGTGCGGACAAGATCGGGGGCAGCGGAGACGTCGATAAGCGTGTCCTGTGTCATGCGTCCTTCCTGTTCGCCTTGGCACCGTCGACGAGGTACTGCACGCCCGTGACCACCGTGACCACGACGGCGACGAGCATGACCACGAGCGTCGGGATATCCATCCAGCCAGGCAGCGGGCACAGATACATGGCCACGCCGATGGTTTGGAGCACTGTCTTGAGTTTGCCGCCCTTCGATGCGGGCACGACTTTGCCGTTTCGCAGCATGCCCATGCGCCAGAAGGTGATGCCCAGCTCGCGCGCGATGATCACGACGGTGATCCAGATCGGCAGCGGGCCCGCGATATTGAGCGTGACCAGCGCCGTGATCATCAGCGCTTTATCCGCAATCGGGTCGGCGATCTTGCCGAAGTCCGTGACCAGGCCCCGCGAGCGCGCGATATCGCCGTCGAGTTTGTCGGTGATCATCAGCGCGACAAAGAGCCCGAACGCCCACCACCACCGTTCCGTGAGCACTAGCCACGCGAAGACGGGGATGAACAGGATGCGCAACGACGTCAAAATATTGGGCAGATTCCAGTTCGACTGTGTGGTCTGGCTCGGAGCATTCACGCCTTCAACCCTACATTCCATGCTCTCGCGCTAGACCCCGCGCCCATGGCTTATCTCATCGCGACGTACACGTACTGGGACTAGCCCTATTTCTTCCGGCCGCCGCGCGCGACGTCCAAGTGGTCGGTCTCGCGCGAACCGGTCGCGGTGTGATCGCCCTTGCCTGAAGTCGCCGGGTCGTCAATCCACTCGATGTGGTGGCCGTGGTTGTCCACCTTGCGGCGGTTGCCGTGGTCATCGAAGTCGATGTGGTACTTCTGCTCCTCGCGGCTGGAACGGCCCGCCTTCACATCGGCGCGATCCTTCATGATCGAGGCCACCGCCGTCACCGCCAGCACGCCGACGATCACCGCCAGGGACAGCACGGTGCCGACCTCCGGCACGTTCATGCCCTCACCGCCGTTGATGAACGGCAGGTTGTTCTCGTGCAGTGCATGCAGCAGCAGCTTCACACCGATGAAGCCCAGCACCACCGCGAGGCCGTACGGCAGGTAGACGAGCTTGTCCAGCAGACCGTTGAGCAGGAAGTACAGTTGGCGCAGTCCCAGCAGTGCGAATGCGTTGGCCGTAAACACCAGGAATGCTTCCTGGGTGATGCCGTAGATCGCCGGAATGGAGTCAAAGGCGAACATCACGTCGATGAAGCCGATGGACAACAGCGCCACGAATAGCGGCGTGACCGCCTTCCTTCCTGCCACCGTCATGGAGAACAACCGGTCGCCGTGGTAGGACCTAGTCACCGGAATGACCTTGCGCAGCGTCTTGACCACGAACATGTCCTTCGGGTCCGGATCCTCCTGATCGGTCGCCTCGTCGTACACCAGCTTGATCGCGGTGTAGAGAAGGAAGGCGGCGAAAATGTAGAAGACATCCGACCACGCCTCAATGATCACTGCGCCGAGCAGAATGAACAGTAAACGGCAGATCAGGGCGATGACGATGCCGATGAGAAGCACCTTCTGCTGGTACGCGCGCGGGATCTTGAACGATCCCATGATCAGCGCGAACACGAACAGGTTGTCCACGCTGAGCGAGAGCTCCGTGATGTAGCCAGTGAAGAACTGCACGGCGTGCTCCGAGTCCCACATGACCCACACGAGGCCGCCGAAGACGCACGCCATCGCCATGTAGAACGCGGCCCAACCGCCCGATTCCTTCATCGTCGGCTCATGCGGGGTGCGCACGTGCGAGACGAAGTCGAAGATGAAAAAGCCCAAGATCACCGCCGAGGTGATCAACCAAATAGACAGGGGCACATGCATAAATAGAACCTCCGGTTGCGACGAAAAATAACCGGAGGTCTCCCCCACCCTCTCACGTGATGGGCCACCCGGACCGGGAACCGCATAGGTTGGCCGTGTTGACGATCCGAGGCGCTTTCGGGGTACTCCCCTCCAACAGAGAGCAAGACTACTTGATCGCCCCGGCGAGCACACACCCCGACCCTCAGAGCCGTGGCCTAAACGGAGAAGGGATCGTCGTCGGCATCGAGATTCAGCCGGAGCTCAATCGCATCGGCGATCTCGGCTACAAGATGATCGCCGCGACAGTCGCCGATGAACGCCGCGGCCATGTCGGTACCTGCGGCTACTCCCGAAGATGTCCACCGGTCGCGGTCATGCACCCACCGCGCCGACCGGTGCCACTCGACATTTACGCCAAAGCTCGTGGCCCACTCGAAGGCTCTCTTATTGCTCGTCGCTGCATATCCCTCGAGCAGGCCGGCTGCAGCGAGAAGCGCGGATCCCGTGCACACTGACATCAAGATCTGCGATTGGTCGGCCAGCGCATTCAACTGGGCGAGGAAGTGGTCGTCTTCGACCAGCCGGCGCGTCCCCATGCCACCCGGCACGAACAGCACATCCCCGGTTGCCGAACTAAAGTCGCCGTCCACGCCGAGCCGGACGCCTTGAGAACTCGCGACGGAACCACCGTCCGCTGAAAGCATTTCCACGTCGAAGTCGTCAACTTTGGACAGCACTTCAACCGGGCCAGCCACATCGAGCAGCTCAACATTGTCGAAAAGGACGACAGAGAACCGAAGCCCATGAGTAGCACCCATCGGTTAGAACGCACCCCCGGTCGGGTTGTAGGTGGCCTTCACGGTCTGGGTGTCGCCATCTGCCGCATCCGAATCGCTGGACGCTTCTTCTGCCGCGGTTTGCTCTTCGAGCACTTCCTTGGGCGCTTCGGCCGGGTCAGCGCCCTTGATCATCCACTGGATGGTCTCGAGCTCCTCGGGCTTCACCAGGACCTCGCGGGCCTTGGAACCCTCGGACGGGCCGACGACACCGCGGGATTCCATGAGGTCCATCAGGCGGCCGGCCTTGGCGAAGCCGATACGGAGCTTGCGCTGCAGCATGGACGTGGAGCCGAGCTGGGAGGTGACGACGAGCTCGACGGCCTCGAGGAGGTCGTCCATATCCTTGCCGATCTCCTCGTCGATCTCCTTCTTCTCCGGAGACTTCTCCTCGGTGACGCCTTCGGTGTAGTGCGGCTCGCCCTGCTCCTTGACGGCATCGACAACAGCCTGAATCTCCTCATCGGAGACGAATGCGCCTTGGAGACGCTGCGGCTTACCGGCGCCCTGCGGAATGAACAGCGCATCGCCCATACCGATGAGTTTCTCGGCACCGCCCTGGTCGAGGATGACGCGGGAGTCGGTGAGAGAGGATGTCGCAAAAGCGAGGCGGGACGGCACGTTCGTCTTGATCAGGCCGGTGACCACGTCGACGGACGGACGCTGGGTTGCCAGCACGAGGTGGATGCCGGCGGCGCGCGCCTTCTGGGTGATGCGGACGATCGAGTCCTCGATCTCCTTCGGCGCGGTCATCATGAGGTCGGCGAGCTCGTCGACGACGCAGACGATCAGCGGGTACGGGCGCATTTCGCGCTCGGAGCCCAAAGGAGCGGTGTGCTCGCCGGAGCGGACCTTCTTGTTGAAGTCCTTGATATGGCGCACGCGCGCGGACTTCATGTCCATGTAGCGCTGCTCCATCTCTTCGACGAGCCACTGCAGAGCCGCGGCAGCCTTCTTCGGCTGGGTGATGATCGGTGTGATCAGGTGCGGGATGCCCTCGTACGGGGTCAGCTCCACCATCTTCGGGTCGACAAGAATCAGGCGGACTTCTTCCGGCGTCGCGCGCGTCAGCAGCGACACCAGCATGGAGTTCACGAACGCGGATTTACCGGAACCGGTCGAACCAGCGACGAGCAGGTGCGGCATCTTCTGCACGGAGGCGGAGACGAAATCGCCCTCAATATTCTTGCCCAGGCCGATGAGCATCGGGTCCTGCTCACTGCGCACCTGCGGCGCATCGAGCACGTCGCGCAGACGGACCATCTCGCGGTCGGCATTCGGCACCTCGATACCCACGGCAGATTTGCCCGGAATGGGAGTCAGCAGACGCACGTTATCGGTGGCCACAGCGTACGCGAGGTTGGACTGCAGGTTCGTGATCTTGGAGACCTTCACGCCCGGGCCAAGCTCGACCTCGTAGCGCGTCACTGTCGGGCCGCGCGAGAATCCCGTCACCGCCGCATCGACCTTGAACTCGTCGAAGACGTCGGTGATCGCCTCGATCATCCGGTCGTTGGTTTCGGTACGGGTCTTCGGCGCGTTGCCCGGCAGCAGCAAGCTTGTCGACGGCAGGTTGTAGTCGCTCGCCCCCTCCGGCTCCCGTACGGCCGGAGCATTGGTTGCCTGCTGCTCCTTCTCGGAATTCGGCGTGGACGCCGGGATAGCCGAGGCATCGATGTCCGAACGGGCGACGATCTGCTTGCGCATTTCTTCGCGCGCTTGCGTCACTGCATCGCTGGCGCCAACTGCACCAGCAGCGGCCGCCCCAGCAGCAGCCCCGGCACCAGCAGCGGCTGCACCGCCGACCTTCTGAATCGGTGCGGTATCAGACGGCTTCGACGCAGGTTTAGCCTTCGGTGCTGGCTTGCGGCGCGGTGTTTCAGCCGGAGCTGGTGCCGGTGCCTCAGCAACAGGAGCGGCCGGAGAAGCCGGGATCTGCTCGGTGAACTGATCGTCAGAGTCGAACTCGCTGCTGAAGTCGTACACTTCGTCCTGCGCTGCCGAACGGGACATCGCACGGGTCTCGTTAGCTGCCGGAGGACGAGAGTTGGTCCGGCGGCGACGGGGAGCGGGCTCGGCGGGGGCGTCGAAAAGCGTCGGGTCGCCGGCTTCCTCGTCGGCGGGCTCGACTGGGTAATTGTCCATCGGCGTGCGGCGCTTACGCGGCTGGCTGCGGCCTTGGACGCGCTCGCGTGGGCGACGCTCACGCCCCTCGGCGATGTCGTCGAGATCGCCGTCGACGTAGCCGTACATGTCGTCGTCTTCGGCCTCATCTTCGTGCGGATCCGGAGTGTGCGCATTCGACACGATGCTGCGGAGCACGTTCCGGATGTAGTCGAAGGATTCGCGCACGGTGATACCGGTGGCGAGAAGTGCCGCATAGACGATGACGAGACCGAGCAGCGGAACTGCGACGAATGGAGTGAATCCAGCACTGAGCGGTCCACCGATAATGGCGCCAATGGCGCCGCCGGCGATCTTCCTGTCAGGCCAGCTTTCCGGCGTACCGGCGAAGATATGGATCAGACCGAGCATGCAGACCGCAATGATCGTGAGACCTGCACCGCTGTGGGCGCGTTCGGACGCGGTCCTGCCGAGCCCGAGCATGATCGCGACGGCGATGCCGACGAGGATCACGGGAAGAACAAGTGCACCAGCACCGATCACCCAGTGCACGCCACTTGCGATAGCAGCGCCGACAGGACCTGCGATATCCAGCCAGACAGACGCGCCGAGCACGGCTGCGAGGCCGATAAGGATCAGGCCGAGAGCATCGACATGGCGACCGCGCCCCGGGACGTCGTCGTGTTCGTCATGAGCATCAAAGGAATCATCCACGTCCCCAGCCTCCTCGGGTGCGTCGTAGGAATCGTCGTACCCATCTGGCTGCGCCGAACGCCTCCGGCGGCGGCGCGCAGGTGCTCCATCAATCTCATCGTCGGTACGGCGCTTCTGTGAGCCTGTGGCCTTACGGCCGACAGAAGAGAACGCTCCCGTCACCTCCCGGGCAGCATTGCCCATTCCTCGCCCGACGGCACCGACAGCGGAGCCGACGCGCTCATCAGCGGAAGCGGCGGCGACCATGGTTCCGGATGCGGAATTGCGCGAGTACCCGCCTGTGGTGCGGTTATCGCGGCTCTTCGGCCCGGTCTTGGGGCGGCCTTTCTGGCGGCGCTGGGTACTGGTGACAGACATGGCCACCACTGTAGTGCCCAGTTGCACCTCAAGTCACATGCGCCACACCGGGACGCTCAATTTTCATGGTGTCTAGAGTCGACGCTTGACTTCCTGAACTGCTTGCTCGTCGCCGTCAATGCGAACCTCGACTGCATCGCGGCCGGTGACCCACAGCAGCAGTTCCCCGGGCTCGCCGGAAACGCGGACGACCCGGTCGCCCTGGTCCACCACACCCCGTTTGCCACCGAGTGTGACTGGCGGGTGGTTCGGCGGGGTCAAGACGACTGGCACATCAGAGCTTTTGAGCGCCATCAGGCCCATTAACTTCGCGGCCTTCATGAGGTCGTTTTCTACCGTGCGGGAAAACTCGCGGGGCGCAACCTCTCCCCCACCCCGGCGGACATCCTCGTGGTGAATGAAGTGTTCCGAGGTGTTCATCGCTTTGTCCAAGGGCTTCATGAACACCGGCGGTCCTGCTGCCCACTCTTTGACTACATCGTCGAATGGGCGCTGCTTCACTTTGGCCTGGGCGTCTTTTGTCGTTTTCGATAGCGCCGGCAGGAAATATCCGCCAGCCAAGTGCGGCTTGCGCTCACGGAGGTAGAGGTGCACGGCGAGATCAGCGGTCGTCCATCCGTCGCACAACGTCGGGGCATCGGGCCCCTTTTCGAGCATCAGCTGGGCGAGCTTTTCACGTTCTTTTTGCTGAAACGACATAGGCCCCAGCCTAGCGTGGCTGGGGCCTATGGTTCCGGGGTTCGTCGGGAAGCGAATTACAGGGATTCGCGCGATGCCTCGACGTCCTCGTTGCTGAGCGGTGCTGTGTCGTCGGCGTTCATCGGAACGACCGTCGGCAGGATCACCGGCTCGCGCTTGTACTTCTGCTCGATGGTGCGGGACACGCGGCGACGAATCTGCTGCACCATGCGGTACGGATCGTTCTCGCCTTCCGCCGCCAGATCGAACATGGTGTTTTCCACCAGCTCGACCAGGTCAGGCAGGACACCGCGGTCGTCGTCGACAAGACCGGTGGTGGACACGACCGGGCGCTCGATGAGGCGGCTCGTGCGGTCGTCGATCACGCAGGTGATGGAGATGACGCCGCCGGCGGCAAGGTTCGTGCGGTCGGTCAGGACGTCCGGGTCCACATCGCCCATCGTGGTGCCGTCCACGTACAGGTTGCCCACCTGGTACTGGCCAGCGACCTTGAGCTTGCCGTCGACCATGTCCACGACAACGCCGTTCTGTGCCAGGACGGTGTTCTCCGGCTTCACGCCCGTCGCGATCGCCAGCTCCTTGTTGGCGCGCAGGTGGCGCCACTCACCGTGCACCGGCATTGCGTTGCGCGGGCGGGCCATGTTGTAGAGGAACAAAAGCTCGCCGGCGTAACCGTGGCCGGATGCGTGAACGTGAGCGTCATCGCTGGTGATCACGTTCGCACCGATCTGGGCCAGGTTGTTGATGACGGCGAAGACCGCTTCCTCGTTGCCCGGGATGAGCGAGGAGGACAGGATGATCGTGTCGCCGTCGCGCACGGTGATCTGACGGTGCTCGCGGCGGGACATGCGCGACAGAGCGGCCATCGGCTCGCCCTGCGTACCGGTCGTGATCAGCATGACGCGGTGCGGAGCCATCTTCGCGGCTTCCTCGATCGGGATGATCGTGCCCTTCGGAGCCTTGAGCAGATTCATCTTCTCGGCGATCTCCATGTTGCGGATCATGGAGCGGCCGTTGAAGGCGACCTTGCGGCCCGAGGCGACGGCCGCGTTGACCGCCATCTGGACACGGGACACATTCGACGCGAAGGACGCCAAGACGACGCGCTGCTTCGCAGCCTGCACGAGACGGATCAGGGTCTCCTCGATGCCGGCCTCAGAAGCAGAGATGCCCGGAATCGTGGCGTTGGTGGAATCGCAGAGGAACAGGTCGATGCCCTCGTCGCCGTAGCGTGCCAGCGCCGGGAGATCCGTCGGCTTATTGTCGTACGGAGTCATGTCGACCTTGACGTCGCCGGTCATGCAGACCGTGCCAGCGCCAGTCTTGATGACCACGCCGAGGCAGTCCGGAATGGAGTGACCGACGTGGAAGAAGCGCAGGTTGAACGGGCCGACTGTCACCTCGGACTTCGGGTTGACCTCGTTCAGCTTCGGACGCTGGCGGTGTTCCTTGGTCTTCGCGGCAATGAGCGCGTTGGTGAATTTCGCCGAGTAGATCGGGATATCCGGACGCAGCTTGAGCAGCCACGGGATAGCGCCAATGTGGTCCTCGTGGCCGTGGGTGACCACGAGCGCTTCAACCTTGTCCAGCTTGTTCTCGATCGGGCCGAAGTCCGGCAGGATCAAATCCACGCCCGGCTCGTCGGAAGACGGGAAGAGCACACCGCAGTCCACGATGAGCAGACGCCCGTTGTACTCGAAGACCGTCATGTTTCGGCCGATCTCGGAAATACCGCCGAGGGCGTAAATACGCAGACCATTCTGCGGGGGCTTCTGCGGTGCGGGCAGACGCTTGGTCAGATCGGCGCCCTGCATACCCTTCACCGGGTTACGGCGGTTGTCGCCGCCACCACGACCGCCGCGTCCACGCCCACGCCCGCGGCCACGACCACGGCCGTTGCCGCCGCCGTTATTGCCGCGTCCGCCACGGTTGCCGCCGCCGCGGTTGTTGCCGTTGCCGTTTCCGTTGTTGTCGCGGTTGCCGTCGCCGTTGCCGTTGCCGGAACCGTTGTTGCCCCCGTTGTCGCCGGGTTGGGTATCCGCAGCCTGGAAGACCGGCTGCTGATCGCCGGCCTCCGGCGGGCCCGCCTTGCGGGTCACTTTACGGGAGCGATTGCGGGGTTCGTTCATACTTATAGGACTCCAGCCTTTTCCATGTCGCGGCGCAGAGCCTCCAACTGCGTGTCATCTACTCCGACAACAGGCAGGCGGGGTTCTCCGACCTCGATGCCCTGCAGACGCAGGGCCGCTTTTGCAAATGTCACTCCACCGAGCGCTGCTTGCTGTCCAGCGAGCACGCTCATGGTGGTGGCGTTGATTTCCCGCGCGCGGGCGAGGTCGCCTTCCTCGAAGCTTGTCACCATTTCTCTCATCAGACCTGGGGCTGCGTGGCCGATCACGGAGATGACTCCGGTCGCGCCGACGGAGAACCACGGCAGGTTGAGAACGTCGTCGCCAGAGTACCAGGCAAGGTCCGTATCGTTGATAATCGCGGTCGCCTCAAGCATGTCGCCCTTGGCGTCCTTGACCGCCTTCACGGTCGGCAACTCGGCGAGAGCGCGGATCGTGGACCCGGCGATGGGTATGCCGGAACGGCCCGGAATGTCGTACAGGCAGATCGGCAGTTCGGTCGCCTCAGCCACGGCCGTGAAGTGCTTGAGCAGTCCAGCCTGGGACGGCTTGGAGTAGTACGGCGTGACCACGAGAAGCGAATCAGCGCCAGCATCGCGGGAAGCCTTGGCCAGCGCGATGGTGGAGCGTGTGTCGTTCGTGCCGGCTCCGGCCATGATCTTGACGCGGTCGCCGAGCTCCTCGCGGACAGCCTTGATCAGTGCGATCTTCTCGTCCGGGGATGTCGTCGGGGATTCGCCGGTGGTGCCACCGAGGATGAGAGAGTCGACACCGTTGTCGACAAGGTGGGCAGCCAACTTTCGCCCGGCCTCTAGGTCGAGTTCGCCGTTTCGATCGAACGGGGTGACCATTGCGACACCGACAGTGCCGAGTTCTTCTGCACCGGTTTGTGCTTTCGTTGAAATGCCCATGGTTATCTAGGGTACATTCTCTTCCCCGCCAATCTGTGTAGCCCTATCGGGCTTTTGTGGCGGGGGCAGAGTTCTTATCCGGCGTATGGGCTGGTGGCCATCACAGAGCCGTCGGCAAGCGTGCTGATGAGGAAATCGTCGAAAAGCGCAGGTGCTTGTTTTTTGAGGATTTCCAGGCAGGCAACGGCGAGTTCGCGAATTTCGGTGTCGGCGTGCTCGCTTGCGCGCGCGGCGATGAATTCGCGCCATGCCCGGTAGTTGCCGGTGACCACGAAGCGTGTCTCGGTCGCGTTGGGCAGGATTGCGCGCGCAGCTTGGCGCGCTTTCTTCTTGCGCAGCAAAGCGTTCGGTTCGGCATCGAGGTTGTTCTCGAGCGCCTGGAGGAGTTCCTCGTAGATGAAGCGTTGCTCGTCGACTGCGGCGAGGAACATGCGCGCCAAGTCCTCATCTTCCGCGATCGCGTCGGGCATGACGACATCGGCCTCCCCCGCCGGCACGAAACGTTGGGAGAGCTGGGAGAACGATAGGTGGCGGTGGCGCAACAGCTCATTGCCCGCCGCACGCGACAGCCCGCGCACGTACAGCGTCGCGGTCGCGTGCTCGAGCAGCGCGTCGTGGCCCACCTCGAGAATGTGGCGCAGGTACGCCTCATTGCTCGCGGTGTGCGGGTTCGGCTTGTCGAAGGTCTCGTAGCAGGCGCGGCCCGCGAATTCGATGAGCGCTTCTGCGTCCGAAGCGGCGGGGTCTTGGTCCCAATCGACGTCGGCGGGCGCCGCGAACGAGGTCGCCGCGACGAGTTGAACGTCCAGCTTTTTGCTCTGTGTCATCTACAGGCCCAGGTAGCTATCCAGCCCGACGGTGAGTCCCGGGTTGTCCGCGACCTGGCGGATGCCGGTGAGCACGCCCGGCACGAAGGAATCGCGGCCATAAGAGTCCTGGCGGATGGTCAGCGACTGGTCGGTGGTGCCGAAGATGATTTCCTCGTGCGCGACCATGCCCTGCATGCGCACGGCATGCACCTTCACACCGTCGATGTCTGCACCGCGGGAGCCGTCGAGCGCCTGCTCCGTCGCGTCCGGCATCGCGGACATATTCGCTTCTCGACGAGCCTCCGCAATCCCCTGCGCCGTCTTCACCGCCGTGCCGGACGGTGCGTCGAGCTTATTCGGGTGGTGGTACTCAACGACCTCAGCCGACTCAAAGAACGGCGCGGCCTGACGAGCGAATGCCATCGCCAGCACAGCGGAGATGGCGAAATTCGGGGCGATCAGAACGCCCACTCCATCGTTGGCGGCGCACCAGTCGCGCACCTGCTGGTAGCGCGCATCGTCGAAGCCAGTGGTGCCCACCACCGCGTGAATGCCGTGGCTAATGCAGAACTCCAGGTTGTCCATGACCACGCCCGGGGTGGTGAAGTCGACCACGACCTCTGCCCCGTTATCCACGAGCAGATCCAGCGAGTCGCCGGCGCCGACCTCGGCGACAAGCTCCACGCCGTCGGCCGCTTTAACGCCTGCAACGACCGCGGAGCCCACACGGCCCTTCGCGCCCAGCACTCCGACCTTGATAGACATGATCCGCCTTCCTGCCGGTATGAGCACCGGCGCTTTTCTTTAGTCGTTCGCTTTCTGCCTAACTACCATAGCGCCGCCGTGTGACCACGCCGCCGAAACCTCGCTGCGGGGCCACTTCCACGGACGAGCGGCCTGTCAGTAGTCGCCTCGCATCATTCCCCCAGCTAGAATGAAACATATGAAACTCAAGTCACTCCAGTTAACGGCAGTTATCGTCGCGTCGGGACTCACGCTGGCAGGGTGCGCTGGCGACAACGTCGCTGAGCCCACCCTGACCGAGCAGACGCCCGAATCGACGACCGCAGCCCAGGAGCAGACGGAATCCGCCACGTCCGAGGCCGACAGCCAGACCCGTCAGGCCGCGATGGATCCCGCTGCCGCCGCCAACGGGTTCAGCACCGAGCCGACCGAGAAATTCGGCGACGGCTACGGTGAGCTGCGCACCACCGATATCCGCGTCGGTTCCCACGACGGCTTCGACCGGCTCGTCATCGAATTCGAGGGCACCGGGGAACCGCGCTACCACATCGGTTACAACAACGACCCCCACCAGGACGGCTCCGGCTTTCCCATCGACGTGCCCGGCGCCGCGAAGCTGGAGATGATTGTCCACGGAACTGCCCCGGATATGTCACCGGACGCGAAGTACAAGCCGAACACCAACCTGGGCCTAAGCAGTGGCAATATCGTGGATGTGTACAACGGCGGCGCCTTCGAGGCGACCTCCCAGTACGTCGTTGGTCTGAAAAGCGAGCGCCCGTACAAGGTCGAGATCCTGCACGAGCCGACGCGTCTTGTCGTCGACTTTCAGAACTAGCCTATAGCCCAACGATCGGTTTCTTTCATGACTTCTCCACGCACTGCCTCAACTCGACGCAGCAATATAGCGGCGTGGGCTGTCGTGGCTCTGCTGGTGATCGCCTCGGTGGCAGGAGCTCTCGTGTCGCACGCACGCGCCGGCGATGCGCGGGATCTATCCGGCCCGGTGATTCAGGAAGTGACCATCGAAGGAATGCGCTTTTCTCCCGCGCGTATAGAGGCGGACGCCTCGACCCCGGTGGTGCTCAAGATCACGAACAATGACGACCGCAACCACGACCTGAAGATCGGTTCGCACTACTCAGGCATCATCGCTCCGGGTACAACAGTCGTGCGCGATTTCGGCACGTATTCCACCAACACTCAAGGCTGGTGCACCATGGCCTCGCACAAATCCCGGGGCATGGTCTACGACGTCGTGATGGCGGACTAGCTTCCCTGTTTCCGCGCGGCGGCATTCGCCATGATCACCGCACGCTGGGCACGCACACCGCGCACCATCAGCGGAATGAACGCGACGAGGCACGCGCACGCAACGATGCTGCACACGATGCGCGCGATCGACGACGGCGCGAAGAGCCAGCCGAGCAGCGTGGCGTTGAACACGACCACACGCACAACGCCCGCACGGTTCAGCTCCGCCAGGCCCGCCCGCGTCGCAGCAGGGCCACCACCGATCGTCGTGGGCATGAGGTAGCTCATCATTCCAATGAGAAGCTGCGCGGCGAAACCGGCGAGTAGCGGAAGGGTGGGAGGAGAAAGGGCGTCGAGGTAGCCGTCGATAAGCAATGCGGACGTGCCGAAAGCGACGAGCGATGCCACGAGCCATGCGATGGCGAGCAGCGCGGACAAGCTCGGGTACGCGACGCGTTCGCGCCAGGAGGTGGACAGCACTCCCGCGAACCATGTTTGGAGCGCCCACGCCCACGCCGCCGCATACACGAGCACCCCGATTCCCAAAAGGAGACCGCTGTTCGACAGCGCCCCGGCGATGGCAGCGAAAAGACCCGCGCTCATCACGCCCAAAACGGCGCGCGGGTGCGTGAGCATCGCTTTCATCCGCCACATCGCGGGCAGCAGCACGACAAGCGAAGCCATCGCCGCGAAGCCGACGAAACCGCCGATATTCGCAAGCAGGTGAGCCAGCAAAACACGCTGCTGCCAGCCGCCGCGCAAATCCAGCGCAAGAGCAGCACCAAAGCACCCGCCGAGAACAAGGCACGCGCCGGAAGCCACGTACCCCCACACGACAGGGCGGAAACGCTTCGCAGGATCCGCCGAAGCAATTTGCTTAGCGACGCCTACCGCATGCCACCCCACTGCCCCCACTACGAGTGCTGCGCCGAAGCAGAGAATGATCCAGTGCCAGCCAGCGCCGCTGAACACGTGGCCGAGCAAAACAGCCACGACTCCGGCGTTGAGGATACGAGACCGCAGCAGTTGGGCCGGCCGCGCTGAATCCGGCAACTTCTGCTGGAGGAAACGCTCGGTGAGGTTCTGCGACCACACCACGATGGAATTCGTCAAAACGCCAAGAGTGAAGATGTGGATCAGCAGAACGCGCGGCTCAGGCACCGTGGTGTGCACAAGGCCGACGAGAACGAACACACCCATCCACACCGACACAGGACGCGACACCTTGCGGTGCCACACCCGCGGGTCCCAACGGGACGATGGCGGTGAGATGGGTGCGCTCGTCGAGAAGCTTTGTTTACTCGTCGTCCTCATCCTCATTGACCGGGACGAGCGAGATCTTGCCGCGGTTGTCGATGTCGGCGATCTCCACCTCGACCTTGTCGCCGACGTTGACGACGTCCTCCACATTCTCGATGCGCTTGTTGCCGCCGAGCTTGGAGATGTGGATCAGGCCGTCGCGGCCCGGGGTGAGCGACACGAATGCGCCGAAAGCGACCGTCTTGACCACGGTGCCGAGGTAGCGCTCCCCGACCTTCGGCTGCTGCGGGTTGGCGATCGAATTGATCTTCTCGATCGCGGCATCGGCTGCCTCGCCGGTGGCGGCGGCGACGTAGATCGTGCCGTCGTCCTCGATGGAGATGTCTGCGCCGGTGTCCTCGGTGATCTGGTTGATGGTCTTGCCCTTCGGGCCGATGACCTCGCCGATCTTGGACACCGGGACGCTCACGGTGGTGATCTTCGGGGCGAGCGGGCTCATCTCGTCCGGGCCCTCGATGATCTCAGCCATGGTGTCCAGTATCGCCTCGCGAGCGTCCTTGGCCTGGTTCAGCGCGTTCGCCAGGACATCGGACGGGATGCCGTCGAGCTTGGTGTCCAGCTGCAGAGCAGTGATGAACTCGGACGTGCCCGCGACCTTGAAGTCCATGTCGCCGAATGCGTCCTCGGCGCCGAGGATATCGGTGAGCGCGACGTACTTGGTCTCGCCGTCGATCTCGCCGGAGACCAGCCCCATCGCGATGCCGGCGACCGGAGCAGCCAGCGGGACGCCGGCGTTGTACAGCGACAGCGTCGACGCGCACACGGAACCCATAGAGGTCGAACCGTTGGAACCGAGTGCCTCGGAGACCTGACGGATCGTGTACGGGAAGTCCTCCTTGGACGGAATCACCGGCACGAGGGCGCGCTCGGCGAGCGCACCGTGGCCGATCTCGCGACGCTTCGGCGAACCGACGCGGCCGGTCTCGCCCGTGGAGTACGGCGGGAAGTTGTAGTGGTGGATGTAGTGCTTGGAGGTCTCCGGGTGGAGGGAATCCAGCTGCTGCTCCATCTTCAGCATGTCCAGGGTGGTCACGCCGAGGATCTGGGTCTCGCCGCGCTCGAACAGAGCGGAGCCGTGGGCGCGGGGAACCAGTTCGACTTCAACGCCGAGGTCGCGGATGTCGGTGACCCCGCGGCCGTCGATACGGAAGCCCTCGGTGAGGATCTTGTTGCGCACGATCTGCTTCATCACCGCGTTATAAGCGGCGCGGATCTGCTTGGAGGCGTCAGCCTCGTCCTCGACCGGCAGGGAGTCCAGCAGATCAGACTCGATCTCCTCCATGTATTCGTTGGTCGCGTCGTCGCGCTCAGCCTTGCCCTTGATCGTGAGAAGCTTCGACAGCTTCTTGGAAGCCTTCTTCTCCACCGCGTCGAAGATCTCGTCGCTGTACGACGGGAAGAGCTGGAACTCCTGGGTCTCCTTCGCGGTGCGCTCGGCCAGACCACGCTGAGCCTCGCACAGCGTCTTGATGAACGGCTTGGCCGCCTCGAGGCCTTCCGCAACGGTGGACTCAGTCGGGGCCGGGGCGCCGTCCTCGATGAGTGAGACCACGTTGGCACCGGCGCCTGCCTCGACCATCATGATCGCGACATCTTCGACCTTCTTGCGGCCCTTCTTCTTTTCCACGATGCGACCGGCGACGACCATCTCGAAGACGGCCTGCTCGTGCTGCTCGTGGTTCGGGAAAGCGACCCACTGGCCGCCCGGGTGGTCCTCGTCAGCGATAAGCGCCATGCGCACGCCGCCGACTGCACCGGAGACCGGAAGGCCCGACAGCTGCGTTGCGGCAGAAGCACCGTTGATGGCCACAACGTCGTAGTACTCCTCCGGATCCCAGCTCATCACGGTGATGACGACCTGGACCTCGTTGCGCAGGCCCTTCACGAAGTTCGGGCGCAGCGGACGGTCAATCAGGCGGCAGGCCAGAATCGCCTCGGTGGACGGACGGCCCTCACGGCGGAAGAAGGAGCCCGGGATCTTGCCGGCGGCGTACATGCGCTCTTCCACGTCGACGGTGAGCGGGAAGAAGTCGAAGCCCTCGCGCGGCTGGTTCGACGCGGTGGTGGTGGCCAGCAGCATCGTCTCGTCGTCGAGGTAAGTGGTCACCGAGCCGCCTGCCTGGCGTGCGAGCTGGCCGGTCTCGAACCGGACCGTGCGCTCACCGAAATCGCCGTTGTCCAGCACGGCTACTGCGTCGGTGATGCCGTATTCCTCGTCAACGTTGAATTCGACGGAATTGTCCGGGGTGTGCATCTGGTGCTTGCTCAAAAGATCCCTTTCTGGGGTTCTCGTTTCTTGTGGCGATCATCGGTGCCGCCGTTGAAGGTATTTAGGTACAACAACCAGGCATGCTACCAGCAGACATAGAAAAATGCCCAGTTCATCCACGTGGGCGGAAGAACTGGGCACGGCCCGGTCGATGGCCTCTAGGCGGCCAGTCCGACGGAGCCGAGCTCGCGCATGACCCCGTCCAGGTCGGCCGCGGAGGGACTGTAGCGCATCACTTCTGTGAATGCGTCCATAGCCATCGCCGCCGACGCAGGGGTGCGCCCCGTGTCGATGAGGTGGGCGACGACATCGGGAGCGCCTACGCCACCGCCGGTAAGGACACGGCTGTCTGCCGGGGCCAGTACTCCGAGCGCGGTCGAGTCGACCGGATGCCGGAACATATTGGTGAATTTCATGGTGCTCCTTTCGTGCGAATCGTTCGTTCGCAAACAATAACGAGGGAGTTTACCGTACGTTCACCTTTGGTTCATAATTTAGTTGTTGTGAGCGTGTCACGCGGGAGCGTTATACGCCCTTGCCGCCGGTGCCGAACAGGTCGATACCGAAGGTTGTGGAGATTCGGCCCTGGGCGATCCACAGAATGCCCACCACCAGGGCGACAATGATGATGGCGAAGAAGACCCACGCCAGCACCTTGTTCGGCGTACTGCCGTCAGCGGCGTCCTTGTGAGGCACGGCGAAGCGAACGCCCAGTGCGAACAGGATCGGCAAACCGGCGCCGAGGATCAGGCCGCCAAGTGTGACCTGCACGAGGGATTGAAGCAGTTCCATGTCATGTACTCCTTGATATGCTTCCGTCAAACTTTCTCGTCGTCGCTGTCAGCTACTTAGCAGCAGACGTGCCGTCAGTTTCGCCAGGCAGGTCTTTGAAAGTGGATGAGCCGCCCCGGCTGGTGTCCACGAAATCGGCAGGTTCGCCGGAATCGCGTCGCTCAGCCACCTCAGCCGGCGCACCAGCACCGACTTTCTCGCGGGTGCGCTGCGCAGCTGCGCGGGAATCCGCGTCCGTGTCGGGAGTACCGTCGCCATCCCAGTCGGCATTGACGTTGCCGGAGTGGACCGGGTTCTGGCGTGCCCGGCGCAGCATGTACAGGACCAGCACCACGAGCACTGCGAGTGCGAAGAGCGCGCCGACGACGACATTGGTGCCATTGGAGATCAAATCGGAGATCCAGAACAGCACGCCGGCAACAATCGCGGCGATGGGCAGCGTGGTGATCCAGGCGATGGCCATGCGGCCAGCAACGTTCCAGCGGACTTCCGCCCCCTTCTTGCCGATACCGGTACCCAGGATGGAGCCGGTGGCGACGTGGGTGGTGGACAGCGCCATACCCAGGTGAGAGGAGGAAAGAATGATCACGGCGGATGCGGTCTCAGCAGCCATGCCCTGCGGTGAAGAGATCTCCACCAGACCCTTGCCCAGAGTGCGGATCACGCGCCAGCCGCCGCTGTAGGTGCCCAGGGCAATCGCAGTCGCACACGCGAACGTGACCCACAGCGGCATATCGGCGGACTCGTCGAGGTGGCCGGTGGCTACAAGCGCCAGGAAGATCACGCCCATTGTCTTCTGCGCGTCGGACGTGCCGTGCGCGAGCGCCACCAGCGAAGCGGACCCGATCTGGCCCCAGCGGAAGTAGTTGTCGCGTTCCTTCTCACGCAGCTGGGAGGTGAAATAGTACACGCCGGCCGTGCCGCATGCCGCAACGAGTCCAGCGACCACTGGAGCGGCGACAGCCGGCACGATGATCTTGTTCAGCACGCCGCCCCACATCACGCCGCCGAAGCCCATCGCACCGATGGCGGCGCCGATGAGGCCGCCGAACAAGGAGTGCGAGGAGGAGGACGGAATACCGAAGAGCCAGGTGAACAAGTTCCAGAGAATGCCGCCAATCAGGCCGCAGAACACAATGAGAAGCAATGTATCAGCTTGGGCATTGTCGCTAAGGTCAAATTCATCTAGCCGGACGATGCCCTTGGCCACAGTCTTAGCCACCTCAATCGAGATGAACGCGCCCACAAAGTTCAAGCAGCCGGCGAGAATGACGGCAGTCTTGGGCTTGAGGGCACCCGTCGCAATCGACGTCGCCATGGCATTCGCGGTGTCGTGGAAGCCGTTTGTGAAGTCGAATGCTAGCGCAGTAACAATGATGATCAGCAATAGGATCAGCTCGGTCGTCATAGGCGACAGTATTCTCCTACGGCCCCGTAACTTCCAGACAGACTTTTGATTCTCTAGACACTTTCGCGCTCCTAAGTGGGCCCCTAAGCAGGGCACATTACCAACACGTAACATTGACGGTTTACTGAGTTTTAAAGAAACGTTCAGACATCGTCACCACGAAAACAAGGCGTGAAAAAACGGCCACCGACAATTCGGTAGCCGTTTATGCCGTGAAGTGACGCGCGAAGTTAGCGGCGCAGACCCAGGCGGGCGATGAGCTCACGGTAACGCTCAACGTTGTTCTCGCGCAGGTACTTCAGCAGACCGCGACGACGGCCGACGAGCAGCAGCAGGCCACGACGGGAGTGGTGGTCGTGCTTGTGGCCCTTGAGGTGCTCGGTCAGGTTGTTGATGCGCTCGGTGAGCAGGGCAACCTGTGCCTCCGGGGAGCCAGTGTCGGTCTCGTGCAGGCCGTACTCCTTGAGGATTTCAGCCTTCTTCTCAGTGGTCAAAGCCATGATTGAATCTCCTTGGTTATTTCAGTTCGCATTCTGCGGATCTTCCCTCACGGGGAAGCGGTGTCGGCGACTGCTGCGAACCACAGTCATGCCGCGCTGCACTGAGCACAGCGCGGTGCCGTTACCGAGACAGTCATGCTAGCGCACGCTCACGCTCGACCGTTAATCGTGCTTATTTCGCTGCCGCAGCGAGATCCGTCAAGCGCCGCATGAACTCAGCGAGGAAGCGTTGCTTATCGACGCCGACCGCCACCTTCGCCGTCTTCTCCTCATCGTTGAGCCGCGTCTCATCGCCGATGGTGCGCCCACGCGTCTCACCTTCGGTGTCCACCTTGAGGTTGATCGCGATGGTCTCCACGAGGCTTGGGTCGATGGCGACGCCGACTGCCAGCGGGTCGTGCAGGCCGCAGCCACCCAGGTGCGGCGCTGTCGTCTTATAAGCGTCGATGTAGTAGTTCGTGGCTGCCGCGAGGAAATCTCCGCCCGGGGTGCCCAGTGCTTCCCACTTGGCGGTCTCGTCGACGGTAAGCAGAGTCTGCAGCGTGACGTCGAGGCCGATCATGGTGATGTCTTTCAGGCGACGGAAGATCGCGTCAGTCGCCTCCGGGTCCTGGTTGACGTTGGCTTCGGCCCACGGCGAGACATTGCCCGGGACGGTCAGAGCGCCACCCATCATGACGATGTGGGCCTTCTCGGCGAACGTCTCGCTCACCTTCGCTGCCGCGGCGATTGTGGTGGACGGGCCGGTGGGTACGATGACGAGCTCATCGCCGTACTGCTCAACGGATTCAACGAGGAAGTCGACCGCCGATTTCGTCTCCACCGCGCGCTGAGGCTCCGGCAGCTGCGCTTCACCGACGCCGTTCTTGCCGTGAATGAACTCGGAGATCTCCAGTACCTCGAAAGAGTCTTTCGCGCTGGCGTGCCCGGGTCCGGCGTACACCGGAATATCGGTGCGGCCGAACAGCTCGAGAATGGCCAAGGTATTGCGCACACCCGTTTCCACGAGCACATTGCCGTAGGTGCCGGTGACGCCGATCAGATCGACTTCCTCGGAGCCGAGGGCATAAGCGAGAGCGAGGGCATCATCGATGCCGGTGTCCAGATCCAGAATCATTTTGCGGGTCATGGCACACCACACTAGCCCGTCGGCATCGACGCGCTACGACAGGATCTCGCGGACGCGCGCGACATCGCGCGCCATGTTCTCCAACAGCTCGTCGACGGAATCGAATTTGACCATGTCGCGCACTTTCGCGATGAATTCCACACGGGCAGTGCGGCCGTACAAATCTGCATCGCGGTCGAGGACGAAAGACTCGATGGAGCGCCGGTGGTCACCGAAGGTCGGATTGGTGCCCACCGAGATCGCGGCGCGGTAGCGGATCCCGGGCTCCATGTCGCCGTCGATGGGACGGCCGTCCGGAAGTACCGTGAACCAGCCGGCGTAAACCCCGTCGGCGGGCACAGCCTCGGTATCGGCGGCGTACTGGTTCGCGGTCGGGTAGCCGAGCTCGCGCCCGCCGCGTCCGGCGCCGCGCTCCACCTCGGCAGTCACGGAGAATTCGCGGCCCAGGAATTCAGAAGCCTGGGCGACATCGCCGCCGCGCAGAGCATCGCGGATGGCGGTGGAACAGATGCGCTCGGTGCCGTCGAAAAGCAACGACACGACGTCAACGTCGACGCCGTATTTCTCGCCGAGGGCAAGCATCGTCTGCGCGGTGCCGGACGCCCCTGCTCCGAAGGTGAAATTCTCCCCCACCACGACACGCGAGGCGTGCAGGGTGTCTACGATCACCGAGCGGAAATAATCCTCGGGGCTCTCCCCTGCCAGCTCCTTAGTGAAGTCAATGACCAACAGGTGGTCGACACCGAGCTCCTCGATCAGGCGGGCGCGCTCGGCCAGCGGCAGCAGCGTGTCCGGGGTGTGCTCCGGCGCGAAGATCTTCACCGGGTGCGGGTCGAAGGTCATCACCACGCACTCCACGCCCGCCTCGTGGGCGAGGTTCACAGCGCGCCGGATGAGTTTCTGGTGGCCGCGGTGCACCCCGTCGAAGACACCGATGGTGACCACGGGGTCGCGCATATCGGCGGGAACACGGCCGAGCCCAGACAAAATATCCACGCCGGAAAGCGTAGTGCATAGTGTTGTGACTATGAACGTGGGCCAAACTGCAGATCCGCTATCCACCTCGGGCGTGGTCGTCGTCGATAAGCCAGCTGGCGTGACCAGCCATGATGTCGTGGCGAAGCTGCGTCGCTTCTTCGGCACCCGCAAGGTCGGGCACGCCGGCACGCTCGACCCGATGGCCACGGGCGTGCTCGTCGCCGGCATCGAGCGTGGGACGAAGCTGCTCGCGCACCTCGTCGCCGACGAGAAAATCTACTCCGCGACGATCCGCCTCGGCGCGTCGACGAGCACTGACGACGCCGAGGGCGACATCCTCACCGAGACGGACGCTTCGCACATCACCGACGACCAGATCATGGCGCAGGTCGCCGCGTTGACCGGCGAGATCATGCAGGTCCCGTCGAAGGTCTCCGCGATCAAGATCGACGGCAAACGCGCCCACGAGCTCGTCCGCGAGGGCAAAGAGGTCGAGATTCCGCCGCGGCCCGTGACGATCTTCAGCTTCGATGTTTCCGTGATTCGCCGCGAGGGCACCTTCGTCGACATCGATGCGCGCGTCCACTGCTCGTCGGGCACCTATATCCGCTCGCTCGCGCGCGATACGGGCGAGGCGCTCGGGGTGGGTGGGCACCTGACGGCGTTGCGTAGAGAAGCCTCCGGCCCCTTCACGCTCGAGCACGCGCGCACGCTCGACGAGCTCGAGGACCACGCCGCGCTGTCGCTCGCCCTCGACGAGGCGCTCACGACCGCGTGGCCCGTGCTCGAGGTCACCGCCGACGAATACGCCGCGCTCGCGATGGGCAAATGGCTCGAGCCGCGCGGATTGGCCGGTGTCCACGCAGCCGTCGGTCCGGACGGACGCGCCGTCGCGCTCGTGAAAGAAAAAGGCAAGCGCTTATCGACGATCTTTGTCGCCCGACCCTCGACCCTCTAGCCCGCCTTCGACTGTGCCGGGACGAATGCCGCCGCGCAGACATAGCCACTGCGCACCATCCACCGTCCCTCGATGAACGGCACTGGGGTGGGCCGCACAAGCAGGTAGGAAATGAAGGTGCCGTCGGGGCGGATGTCGATCTCCGCATCCTCGAATCCCAGCCACCGCAGCGTCATCGGGAACCACGTCTTGTAAGTCGCCTCTTTCGCGCAGAACAGCAGGCGGTCCGCCCAGTCGTTGCCCGCGGCCTTCTGCACATCGACCCAGTGGCGTTCCGGCGAGCGCGCGATCTGGTCGAGCACGCCCTCTGGCAATGGCTCAGCCGGTTCCGCGTCAATCCCCACCGAACGCAGCACGTCCGTCGGCGCGGCCACAGCAATGCGCAGCCCGTCCGTGTGGGTCAAAGAACCCGTGTAGCCCTCCGGCCACAGGGGCATGCCCTTCTCCCCTTTCAGGATGGCGCTCGCGGAATCCATGCCGAGCTCCCGCAGCGCCTGGTGCGCGCACCAGCGGGCATCGCCGAATTCGCCCTTGCGGTCATCCACCGCCCGGCTCACCACCACGCGTTCAGCCGGGTGCAGCTCGTTGTAATTCGTCAGGTCACCATTGGAATCCGTGCGCATGAACACCACGCGCGCGGGAGCAGGAAAGAGCTTTCCGACGATCACCGCTCCACCTCCATCACCGGATACGGCCACGCCGGCGGATTTTTCCTGCGCCTCCACTCGTCGGGGTACCCCAATGAGACTTCGACGTGGTCCACCCCGTCGATTGACTGCACGCCGGGCATGTGCAGGTGCCCGTAGATGACGGTCTGAGCGTTGTACCGCGTCGCCCACCCCCTGGTGTGCCGGGTGCCGCACCACAGGGCGGCTTCGCGCCACCACATCATGTCGGTCGGTTCCTGCACGAGGGGCCAGTGATTGATGAGGATCGTCGGGCCGTCGATACGCGAGAGCCGCCGCGTCGAATACGCCAGGCGGTCCCAGCACCAGGCGCGGATATCCGTGAACGGCGCGATGGCCACCTCGTCGGTGAACACGACCTCGTTCTTTTTCGCCGCGGCGAGCGCCTCCTCCACCGTGGAGGTGGGCGGACGGAACGAATAGTCGTAGAGCGTGAAAAGCGGCACGATGGTCACCCCGCCGAAGACCGGGTACGGATCCTCCGGCGTGATCACTCCGAGGCCGCGCAGCCGGTTGACCAAGTCGGTGTATTTCTCGCGACCTTTGTAGCGGTCCGTGCCGCGGGCGAAGAGTTCGTGGTTTCCCGGCACCCAGATCACCGTGTCGAAACGCTGCGTCAGCTTCGCCATGACCTGGACGACCAACTCCGTGCGCTCGGCGACATCGCCGGCGACGATCAGCCAGTCGGACGGGTCCGCCGGCACAATGTCATCGACGCGCGGACGGTTGGCCTTCACAGCGGCGTGAAGGTCCGAAACTGCCCACAGTGTCGTAGTCATGTCTTCCTTTTTAGTCTTCCGGCGTATCGATTTTCGCCCATCGCATGGAGTAGAAACGCCACACATCGCCCACCAGACGCAGCACCACCATCGCGGTCAGGCCGCACCAGATACCGGCGAGACCTGTCTCCGCCCAGTACGCGATGGCGATGCCCGGCAGGAAGCCGAGCAGCACCGAACCGAGGGTGAGGGTGCGCAAGAACGCCGCATCCCCCGCGCCCAGCAATACGCCGTCGAGCGCGAACAGAACACCGCCTGCAGCGATCATCGCGATGAGCAACCACCACGGCACCGCCATCGCCTCAAGGACCGCCTCATCGGTGGTGAACAGCCGACGGATGAACGGTCCGCCGATCGCGAAGACACCCGCCAATGTGAGTGCGAACCACAGCGACAGGCGGGTAGCTTTCTCGCCGACGGCACGGGCGTCGTCGATACGCCCCGTGCCCAACGCCGAGCCCGTGAGCGTCTGCGCCGCAATCGCCAGCGAGTCGAGCACGAGCGTCAGGAAATTCCACAGTTGCAGCATCACCTGGTGCGCCGCCAGCGCGGCGACACTCACCCGGCCTGCCACCGCCGCCGCGGACACGAAAGCGACCTGGAACGACAACGACCGCAGAATCAGGTCCCGGCCGAGCACCAGCTGCCGGGCGATGACTTTTCCGTCCGGCTTCCACGACCCCTTGTGAACGTGAATCAGCGCTCCCAAAAACCCCGCCGCGGTCAGCCCCATGCCGATGACATTGGCCACCGCTGAACCGACCAGACCGAACCGAGCCACCAAAAATGGCAGTGCCGCCGCCCCGGGAATCAGGCCGCACAGAGTCAGGTAGAACGGCAGCTTGGTGTTCTGTATCCCACGCAACCACCCATTGCCGGCCATGATGATCAGCGTCAGGGGAATCGCCAGCGCCGCCACGCGCATCCAACGCACCGCCATGTCGGCAGTGGCTGGATCGTTGGTGAGAAACAGCGCGATCGGGTGCGCAAAAATCCATACCAAGGAAGCGAGCAACAATCCGACGCCCAGCGCCACCCACGTGGCCTGGACGCCCTCCGCAATGGCACGCTGCGTCTTCCCGGCCCCGTAGAACCGTGCCGATCGGGCAGTCGTGCCATAAGACAGGAACGTCAACTGAGTCGTCACCGTCGACTGCACCGTGGCACCCGCCGCCAACGCAGCCAGTTCGCCGGCGCCCAACCGGCCGATCACCGCGGTGTCCAACAACAGGTACAGCGGATTCGCAGCGAGCACACCGAGCGCCGGCAACGCGAGCGCCAGTACGCGGCGCAGCGTCACCGTGGTGTCGATAGGTGTCTGAGAAGTCGTGTCGGTGTCCGTCACAGCGCCGAGGCCATCTCCTCGACGGTGCGGCGCAGCGCCTCGATCCCGTCGTCGACCGGCCCCGCCACGGAATACCCGGCTGCTGGAACGTGACCGCCGCCTCCGTGCGCAGCCGCGACCTCCGCGACATTCACCACCGTCGAACGCAACGACACCGACCAGTAACCGGGGTGGATTTCCTTGAACACCACACCGATATCGCTGCCGGTCAAAGCGCGCGAATACTCGATGATGGACTCCACTGCGGTTTGGTGCATGCCGGACAAATGGGCATCGTCGATACGCAGCACAGACATCGTGAGCGATCCCGCGGCGAGCGTTGTCATTCCCGCCATGACTTCGCCCATCAGCTTCAAGTCGTCCGCCGAAACGGCATCCATCAAGTCCAGGGCGGCTGAACGCGGCTCCACGCCATGGTCGAGCAGCTCCTCCGCGAGACGGTGCATGCGCGGGGTGCCCCACCGGAAACTTCCGGTATCCGTGACCAGCCCCGCATACAGGCAGTACGCGATGTCCGGGGTGAGCTCCACACCCAGGTAGTGCATGAGTTCGCGGATGATCACCGTCGTCGATTCCGACGGAAGAATCAGGTTCATCCCGCCGAAACCAGGATTGGACGCATGGTGGTCGATCACGATCACGCGCGATGGATCCGCTTCCAACGCCGGGCGCAGACGCCCAGTGCGGTCCAGCGACGCGCAATCCGTGGTCACGACAAGACCGTCATCGGGAAGCTCGTCGCCGAGAATCACCTCGTTCACACCAGGGATCGTGGAGAGATTTTCCGGCCACGGCGAATTCTGCCCGATCCGCACATCCACCGCGACGCCGAGCGCGCGCAACGACAGAGCCAGAGCCGAGGCCGAACCAACGGCATCGGCATCGGGACGGATGTGCGTGACCACGTGCACTTTCTCAGTGTCTTTCAGACGCGCCGCCACGGCTGCGAATTCGCCCTCCCCGGGCGCGAAGAGATGGTTGGCCGCCATCTATTCGTCCCTCGTCTTGTACGGATCAGCCTCACCCGCCGGCGTGGCGTTCTTCTTCAGCTCCGCGAGCTCTTCGTCGCGGGCGCGGGCGCGCGCCAGCAGCTCTTCCATGCGTGCCGACGCCTCCGGCACCGTATCCACCTCGAAGCTCAGCGTCGGGGTGAACCGGACACCCAGCTCATCGCCCATGATCTTGCGGAGCTGGCCGCGGGCGCGGTGCAGCGCCTCGGCGGCCTGGTCCAGGTCGGGCTCGTCATCGATGTCTGCGCCGCGGACCGTGTAAAACACAGTCGCATCGTGCAGGTCGCCGGTGACGCGGACATCCGTGACGGTCACCAGCTCCAGACGGCGGTCCTTGATCTGGCGCTCGATGGCGCTGGCCACGATTGTCTGAATCCGCTTGGCTAAACGCTGCGCGCGAGTGTTATCAGCCACAGTGATTCCCCTTCCTGCTCTCCAAAATCAGCTTCCCTAGTGTAGCGCCCCTCACCAACACCCACGCCCCGCGGGCGTGGAAGCCAGCGGGGCGTGGGTGAAGCGGAGCCGTCGATAAGCGGCGTGTGCGTTAGGAACGCGGAACCTCGACCATCTCGTAGACCTGGATCTCGTCGTCGACCTGGATGTCCGGGTAGGACAGCACCATGCCGCACTCGTAACCCTTGTCCACCTCAGTGACGTCGTCCTTCTCGCGGCGGAGCGAATCGATCGTCGCATCCGGCGTGACCACGTTGCCGTCGCGTACGAGGCGGACCTTCGATCCGCGCTTGACCTTGCCGGACGTGACCATGCAGCCCGCGATGAGGCCGACAGCGGATGCCTTGAAGATCTGGCGGATCTCCGCGGTACCGAGGTCGCGCTCTTCGTAGATGGGCTTGAGCATGCCCTTGAGCGCTGCCTCCATGTCGTCGATGACCTGGTAGATCACCGAGTAGTAGCGGATCTCCACGCCCTCTTCGTTGGCCTCCTCGGTGGCCTTGCCCTCGGAGCGAACGTTGAAGGCGATGATCACCGCGTCGGAAGCCGCAGCCAGCGACACGTTGGTCTGGGTCACAGCACCGACACCGCGGTCGATGATGTTGACCTGCACCTCGTCGTCCACCTCGATCTTGAGCAGAGCCTCCTCGAGGGCTTCCACCGAACCGGCGTTGTCGCCCTTGAGGATGAGGTTGAGCGTGCTCGTCTCCTTGAGCGCCTGGTCCAGGTTCTCCAGGGAGACGCGCTTCTTCTTGCGGGCCTGCATCGCCGCACGCTGACGCGCGTCACGCTGTGCAGCGATCTGGCGTGCCACGCGGTCGTCCTCGACCACGAGCAGGTTGTCGCCCGGGCCCGGAACGCCGTTGAGACCCTGGACCTGAACCGGGCAGGACGGGCCTGCCTCTTCGACGTCGTTGCCCCACTCGTCGATCATGCGGCGCACGCGGCCGAAGTTGCCGCCGACGACGATGGAATCGCCGACGCGCAGCGTACCGCGCTGAACGATGACCGTGGAGACGGGGCCGCGGCCGCGGTCCAGGTGGGACTCGATGGCCAGACCCTGAGCGTCCATGTCCGGGTTCGCCGTCAACTCAAGTGCGGCATCTGCGGTGAGCAGGACTGCCTCGAGCAGGTCGTCGATACCGGTACCCTGCTTAGCGGAGATGTCGATGAACATCGTGTCGCCGCCGTACTCCTCCGGCACGAGGTCGTACTCGGTCAGCTGACCGCGGATCTTGTCCGGCTGAGCCTCCGGCTTATCCACCTTGTTCACAGCGACCACGATCGGCAGCTCCGCCGCCTTGGCGTGGTTGATCGCCTCGACAGTCTGCGGCATCACGCCGTCGTCCGCCGCCACAACGAGGATGGCAAGGTCGGTCGACTTGGCACCGCGGGCACGCATAGCGGTGAACGCCTCGTGACCCGGGGTATCCAGGAAGGTGATCTTGCGCGGCTCGTCGTCCAGGGTGACCTCGGTCTGGTACGCACCGATGCCCTGGGTAATGCCGCCGGCCTCGCCGCGACCAACGTTCGCGTTGCGGATCGAGTCCAACAGTCGCGTCTTACCGTGGTCGACGTGACCCATGACGGACACCACCGGCGGGCGCTGCTCGAGGGCCTCTTCGCCGCCCTCGTCCTCGCCGAACTGGAGATCGAAGGACTCGAGCAGCTCGCGGTCCTCGTCCTCCGGCGAGACGATCTGCACCTCGTAGTTGATCTCGGCGCCCAGCAGCTGCAGCGTCTCCTCGGAGACAGACTGCGTCGCCGTCACCATCTCGCCCAGGTTGAACAGCGCCTGGACGAGGTTCGATGCCTCGGTACCGATCTTCTCGGCCAGGTCGGACAGGGTCGCGCCCTGACGCAGACGCACGGTCTTGCCGCCGCCGTCCGGCAGACGGACGCCGCCCACGACGTTCGGTGCGTGCATCTCCTCGTACTCGTGGCGCTTCTGACGCTTGGATTTACGTCCCTTGCCAGGTGCGCCACCCGGACGACCGAATGCGCCAGCGGTGCCGCCGCGACGACCGCCACGACCGCGGAAACCGCCGCCTCCCATCGGGCCGCCACCGCGACCGCGACCGCCAGGTCCGCCCGGACCGCCGTGGCCGCGTCCGCCACCACGACGGCCGGCAGCGCGCGACGGCATCTGCGCCGGATTCGGGTGGTTCGCCATATCTGCCGGGCTCGGTGCACCGGAACGGGAACCGCCACCACCTGAACGGCCACCCTGGCCGCCCGGACGGGGTGCCTGGTCACCGCGGCGCTTCTGCTGGCCACCGGCACCGCCGCGACCGCCACCGGGACGCGGCTGCGGGCGCGGGCCGCCCGAGTTAGAAGAGAACGGATTATTTGCCACACGCGGACGACCGCCCGGCTTCGGCATCGGGCGCGGCATGGGTGCGGCGCCGCCCTCGGAACCCGGCTTCGGGCCCGGTTTCGCGGCAGGCTTCGGCCCCGGGGCAGCCGGCTTCGGGCCCGGCTTAGCGGCGCCCGGCTTGGCGGCAGGCTTCGGGCCCGGCTTGGCGGCAGGCTTCGCAGCCGGCTTCGGGCCCGGCTTAGCGGCGCCCGGCTTGGCGGCAGGCTTCGGGCCCGGCTTGGCGGCAGGCTTCGCAGCCGGCTTCGGCGCATCGGCCTTGGTGCCAGCCGACGGTTTCGCAGCCGACGGCTTGGCGGCAGGCTTCTTCGCCGCGGGCTTCTTCGCCCCGGCGGACGGCTTCTTGCCGGCAGCCTTATCGTCCTTTGCGCCGTCGCCGCGCTCTTCGTAGAGCGCCTTCATCTTCTTCACCACCGGCGGTTCGATGGTGGAGGATGCGGTCTTGACGAACTCGCCTTCCTCTTTCAGGGTGGCGAGCAATTCCTTACTTGTTACGCCGAGCTGTTTTGCCAGTTCGTGAACGCGTAGCTTTCCGGACACGTATCTCCTCTTGGTTTGGCTAGAGGTGACTGTCCGCTGCTACGCGGCAGGCCTCTAGACGATGGTCATGACGTTCATCGCTGATGCTTCATGGTCTGCTTCATGGTTGAAGACTCATCAGTTCTTTAGTCCTTTTCACTTACTGTGCGGAATTTCTTCCGCGATGTACTTGCGTACTGCGCTGGTGTCCACGTTCGCGGACACCCGGAGGGCCCGCCCGAAGGCGCGGCGTTGCTCCGCTAGCTCACATGCCTGGGTGGTGGGTGTGATCCATGCGCCACGGCCGGGAAGTTTGCGTCCCGGGTCCGGGATGATCCGCGTGGGATCGTCGGGGTCGACGACGACGCGCAAAAGCTGAGTGTCCGGCCGCGCCTCGCGCGTGGCTATGCACGTTCGGGTTCGTGTCGGGTTACTCATTTTCGCTTATCGACGCCTCCCGCCCCGCCACCTCGGCAGAATTGAAGCCAAGGTTCAACCATACGCCATTGGCGCCCGGAACTGTAACTTGTTGTTCACTTTCGCCGGAACGAATTACACCGGCTGGATTTCACCTTCGGCTATTTGCCCCGAACCGGCTAGCTCGCGCGGTCGGTGTCGGAGTGAATGTCGATCTTCCAACCGGTGAGACGTGCCGCCAAGCGGGCGTTCTGACCTTCGCGGCCGATCGCCAGCGACAGCTGGTAATCCGGAACGGTCACACGCGCTGCCTGCCCCTCAAGGTCGAGGATGTCGACCTTGATCACCTTGGACGGGGCGAGCGAGTTGCCCACGTAGACGGCCGGGTCGTCGGAGTAGTCGACGATGTCGATCTTCTCCCCATTCAGGCCCTCCATGATGTTGGTCACGCGTGCGCCGCGCGGGCCGATGCACGCACCCTTGGCGTTGATGCCTTTCACGGCGCCTTTCACAGCGACCTTGGAGCGGTGGCCAGCTTCGCGGGCGATACCGACGATCTCCACGGAGCCGTCCTCCACCTCCGGCACTTCAAGCGCGAAGAGTCCACGGACGAGTTCCGGGTGCGTGCGCGACAGGTTGACGGTGGTGTTGCGCTCGCCGGAGGTCACTCCCACGACGTAGGCCTTCACGCGGTCCCCGTGCTCGAGCTTCTCGCCCGGGATCTGCTCCGCCGGAAGCAGGATGCCGTCCTGCGGGTTCGCCTCGGTGCCCAGCTGCACGACGACGATCCCGCGAGCATTCGCGTTCGCGTCGCGCTGCACGATGCCGGAGACCACCTTGCCCTCGAGTTCCGAGTATTCGTCGTAGGCGCGGGTCGCCTCAGCCGAACGCATGCGCTTCAGGATCGCTTCACGCACAGCGAGCGCACCGACGCGAGAGAAGTTCACCGGGGTGTCGTCATATTCGGAGACGATATTGCCTTCTTCATCGAGCTCGCTGACCATGACAGCGACCTGGCCAGTCTCAGTGTCGATATCCACTCGTGCCTTCGAGCCGTCCTCCGCGTTCGCACCACTGTCCCCGCGGGTCTCGCGGTAGGCGTGCAAAAGTGCCGTGGCGATCGTGGTCAGCAGGTCGTCGACCGGGATGCCGGCTTCCTTCTCAATGCCTTCGAGTGCAGCGATATCGATATTCACTTGTCGTCCTTACTTACGTGGGTCGTGCTTCGTGGAAAGTGAGTCTTTCTCGGTCCTACTCATCGCCGTTGCCCGCGAGGGCCTCAACGTCGACGTAGTCCTTTTCCGCCAGTTCCACTTCGGCGGCTGGCGGAGTGTTGAACTCAATTTCTACCACTGCACCGGACAGCGACGAAATGGGCGCCGTCTGTACGGTGGGCTCGCCGCTCTTCTTCGCGGCGGGAACGATCAGCGCAACGGTGTCTTCAGCATCGTTCAGGGAGCCGATGCGGTACAGCTTCTCGCCCGATTTCACCAGGTGGCCGCGGTTGCGCCGCCAGTGCCGAGCTTCCGTCAGAGGCAGGTCCACGCCCGGGGTGGTCACCTCTAGGGTGTAGCCGGCGCCGAAATTGACCTCGCCGCGCTCCTCGGTAGCGTCGAAAAGCGCGGAAAGCTCGTTGGAGATCTCCTCCAACTGGTCGAGCGTCGGCGCCTCATCACCGGCAACGGCGACGACAACCTGCGATTTCTTGCCCGCTTTGACCGTTTTCACGGCCTCGATGTCCAGCCCGTATGCATCGATAACGGGGCGGATCAGCGTCTCGAGTTCTCCACTATCCGGAAATGCCATGCCCACCACTGTACGGGTCTGGACGGTCGCGGGCGGTACAGTCTCCCACTGTGAAGTCCTCCCGCCAGATGTTTGCCGTCATTCTCACCACAGCACTCGCCGCTCCCCTGGCCGCGTGCTCGCCCCTCGATGTCTTCGGCCCACGCCCGAACGGCGAGATCATGGCATTGGCGAAACAGGCGTCGGCTGACAGGGCATCCGGCGATGAGTCGTGGCGCGAGCTGCGCACCTTCCACGCTGAGCAGCTGAAGGACGAGGCCCGCCGCCTCTGCGGCACGGACGACCACGGCAACACCCCGTCGACGTGCGATGTGGGCTACGGCGACACCGATCTCCCCGCCGCAGCGGATGCCAGGGAGCTCATCGCGAGCACCGCCAAGGCCGCCGACAAGGTCCCGGAGGATTCCGTCGACATGGTCGTCGCCCAAGCTATCGACGCCGCCGCGGCCACAGACGATCCCCTCGCGCTCGTCGAGTTCACCCCCATCGAGGATGAAGACGCCGCGGAGGCCGCGAAGCAGCTGGCCAGCGCCGAATACGCCGTCGATTACGGCCTCGACATCGCCACCGCATACGCCGACGATGCGCTCCAGGGCCGCATCGACTCATTGCGCGAGCTTCACGACGCCCGCCTCGCCGCCCTCAACGACTCCTTCCCCGCGGACACCCTGCCCGCCCGGGAACCCGGTTACGAGATTCCGAATGGTGCCCCCACAAACCCGGCGGAGGCGGCAGCCTTCGTCGATAAGCTGGAAAGCGATCTCGTGGACCGCTGGCGCAACGCCGCCGCCGATGCTTCCACTACTGAGTGGCGCGCGGCCGCCATTGTCTTAGCTGGCCATGCGCAGCGCGCCGAGGCCAGCGCCTAAAGCTAACCGCGGACCAGCTCCTGGACTTTCTCCACGATCTGGTCGGCCGGGACCTCGAGGGTCTCGCCGCCGCGGATCCGCAGCTCGATGATGCCGTCGGCGAAAGCGCGGCCCAGAATCACGATGAAGGGCATGCCCAGCAATTCGGCATCCTTGAATTTGACGCCGGGAGAGACCTTGGGGCGGTCGTCGACAAGCACGTCGATGCTGGCGGCCTCGAGCTCGCCGACGAGCTTCTCCCCTGCTTCCATCGCTGCGGCATCCTTGTTCGCCACGGCGAGGTGCACCTGGTACGGGGCAATCTCCTTCGGCCACACGAGGCCCTTGTCGTCGTGGGTCTGCTCCGCGATGACCGCGAGCATGCGGGTGATGCCGATGCCGTAGGAGCCCATCGTGGGCACGGCGCGCTTGCCGTTCTCATCGAGAATCTGCACGTCGAACGCCTCGGTGTATTTGCGTCCCAGCTGGAAGATGTGGCCCAGCTCGATACCGCGGGCGAGTTTCACAGTGCCGTTGCCGCTTGGCGACGGATCGCCCTCTAAGATCTCCGCCGCCTCGATGAACTCGTCGACCTCGAAATCCCGGCCGGCGACCAGCCCGACGACGTGCTTTTCGTGCTCGTCCGCACCCGCGATCCAGGCGGAACCGTCGACCACGCGCGGATCCGCGTAGATCTTCACGCCGTTTGCCTGCAACGCGCGCGGGCCGACGTAGCCCTTCACCAGGAAATCGTTCTTAGCGAAGTCCTCGTCCCCCGCCAGCTCGAACGTCGTCGGCTCCAGGGATGCCTCGAGGCGCTTCTCGTCCAGCTCGCGGTCGCCCGGGATGAGCACGCCAGCCAGCTGCGGGCCGACTGGCTCGCCGTCTTCGCCGACCTGGCGGGGGTCGTTGACCTTCACCATCATGCACTTGAGGGTGTCGGCGGTGTCGGCCGGTCGATCGTCGATAAGCGCGTTCTGCTTCGCCCACTCGACGAGCGCTTCGATCGTCTCGCACGCCGGCGTGTCGTGAACCTGCGGTTCCGGCTGGCCTTCGATCGCGCGCTCGGCCGGCGGAACCGTGACCACGGCTTCGACATTGGCCGCGTAATCGCCCGCGGTGGAGACGACGAACGTGTCCTCGCCGTTGTCGCTGTACGCGAGGAATTCCTCGGAAGCGGAACCGCCCATCGCGCCTGACGTCGCCTTGCAGATCTCGTACTTCAGGCCCACACGGTCGAAAATCGCCTGGTACGCGCCGCGGTGCTTCGCGTAGGACTCATCGAGCCCCTCATCCGACATGTCGAACGAGTAGCTGTCCTTCATCACGAACTCGCGGCCGCGCAGCACGCCCGCACGCGGACGCGCCTCGTCGCGGTACTTCGTCTGGATCTGATACAGCGTGACCGGGAAATCCTTGTAACTCGAGTACAAGTCCTTCACCGCCGCGGTGAACATTTCCTCATGCGTCGGGCCGAGCAGCATGTCCGCGCCCTTGCGGTCCTTCAGGCGGAACAGGTCGTCGCCGTACTCCGTCCACCGGTTCGTCGCCTCGTACGGCTCGCGCGGCAACAGCGCCGGGAACAGCAGCTCCTGCGCCCCGATCGCATTCATTTCCTCGCGGACGATTTCCTCGATATTGCGCAGCGCGCGCAAACCCAGCGGCAGCCACGAGTACACGCCCGGCGCCGCGCGACGAATATAACCGGCCCGAACCAGCAGCTTGTGGCTGGGCACCTCAGCATCAGCGGGATCTTCGCGCAACGTGCGTAGGAACAGCGTGGACAACCGTGTGATCATGCGGGCGAGTTTACCCGGTAGCTTTGACGGCATGCTGATCGTGCTCCCCCCTTCCGAAACCAAGGCTCCCGGCGGCGAGATGGCGTGGGCGGTTTCGGTCATCGGAGCCAACAGGGCACTGGGGGAGCATCAGGTGTCAGGTGTGCCCACGGGCGGAGGAACAGACAACCGGCACCATGCAGTGGCTCGGTTGCTTTGAGTGCTTCGCCTTACGGCGCCTCGTTCAGGGCGGACCAGCGGCGTGCCCGGTCCTGGGTATCGAACTCCACGTGGATGTAGCGCTCTGGACCATCGGTGAATCGTGCCCATGAGCCGTCTTCGCCCACACGCTCAGGAGTGCCCAGAGCATTCATGACCTCAGCGCGGGATGCTCGGGGATCGAGGCCGGTAACCACCTCACCCGCCCACGCGGCGAACTCACCCTCAGGCACGGTGACCACCGTGACCATGACGACCACGTGATCTGCGAAGACCACCTCTGCGCCGCGCTTGCTGAAGATGTACGAAAACTCGCCCTCGATGGGATCGGTGAAGTCGAAGGCGACTCCGATGTGGGCGATGAGGTCATAGACAGGGCTGGTGCCTTCGCGGGCACCAAGCGCATCGAAGAACACTGTCATTGCGTCACTCATTTTTCGCTACCTCTTCTCCGATACCTCGTGTCCTGTTCTGGGCCCGAACGTTCTCGAGGATTGGCTGTATCTCTTCTTCGGGCATCCCGCGGCTATACAACTCAGCTGCATGGTGCTCGAGGTCCTTGTCGGCGGCAGTTGCGAGGTCGGAGGCATCCTCGGCGATCTGCTTTGGTGTGTTGCGGCCATCCGTGGTGCGGGCGAGTTTACCCGGTAACTTTGACGGCATGCTGATCGTGCTCCCCCCTTCCGAAACCAAAGCTCCCGGCGGCGAAATGGACGGCATTGACGTGTCGTTTCCCGCCCTCGATCCGGTCCGCGCCGAGATCATGGACGACCTCGCTGCCCTCAGCGTCGACGACATGATGACCGCGCTCAAACTCCCCGCCACCAAGCGCGACGAAGCCGCCGAGAACCTCGAGCTGCGCACAGCGCCCGTCATGCCCGCCATCTACCGCTACACGGGCGTGCTTTACGACGCCCTCGACGCTAGCTCCCTCCCCTCCTCCTCCCTGGGACACCTCGCCATCGGATCCGCCCTCTTCGGTGTTGTCCGCGCCGGCGACACCATCCCCCGCTACCGGCTGTCCGGCGGGTCAAAGCTCCCGTCCCGCGACGGTAACCAGCCCACTATGAAGGCCCGGTGGGGGTCCGTCATCACCGATGCGCTGGCCGACCAGGGGTTCATCGTGGACATGCGTTCGGGCGCCTACCAGCAGCTCGGCCCCGTGCCCGGCGCGGTGACCGTCCGCGTGGAGTCGGTGCAGGACGACGGCTCCCGGAAGGTCGTCAGCCACTTCAACAAGCACTACAAAGGCGAGCTCGCCCGCGTCCTAGCCACCGCGCCCGACGCCGACTCGGTGACTGACATCGAGGGCGTCGCCTCCATTGCTGAGGCCGCCGGCATGACGGTGGAGCTTCCCGGCGCGGACAGCAAGGATCCGAACCAGCTCACCCTGGTCGTGTAGGAGGTGCGGGGCGGCGCGGGCGGCGTCGATAAGCGTGCTCGTGCGCGCTGAGGGAGGTTTGCCTTTTGTGGTTTGCTTTTTGCACGTCGAGAGCCACAAAACCCCAGCTCGCCGACGCCGGAAACTCGCAAAAGGCAAACCACAAAAGGCAAACCTGGTTATCAATCGCCGTTACACGTCGGATCGTTGACCATTAGGAAACAGCAAGTGCACGCCTGATCCGCTCCACGAACCCCTGCGGATCCCGCCGCAACTCCTGCGGCGACACACGACGCACCACATAACCAATGTCCTGCAAATGGTTCTCGCGTGCGCGTTCCTTCCGCAAAGTCTCATCAACCGGTTTATAGGTGACCCCGTCGTATTTTTCCTGCCCGTCGACTTCGACGATCACCCGTCCGACGAGCAGGTCAACTCGAAACCTCCCGATCTGTACCTGCGCACCTACCTCCAAACCTGCTTCGATCAGAAGCCCACGGGCATAGCTTTCGTAAGGCGACTCAGAACAATCGATTGCGTGACGGATTACCTGGCGTACCGTCCCGACGCCTTTCCGCCCGCGCATACGTCTAACTTCCGTCTCTAACTGATTCCGAGTCGCGACCCCGTGTCCCAGAAGCCAGTCCACGGCCACAAGCCCTTCGAGAAATCCGTGGCGCGCCGCGATGTCTAAGGCTGTGCGCACAAAAGTCGTCATGTGCATGCCGTGGACTTCCGCGAAGGTGTCGGCGAGGTAGCCGTCGCGGTAATAAACAACCCCTTGCGGCCATTTCGATTTCGGCGGCAGACCCCCAGAAGGGAGCATGAGCTCGACCTTTTCCCCCTTGGGAGGAACCACCCACATCCCAAGCAGTCGTGCAGCTGACCGACCGCACACTACCGCTCGTGGCGCACCGGCCGCTACTGCGGCGACGGTGATCCACTTCTGTTCATAAGCTTCCAACGTTGAATAGAGATCGCGCGGCAAAGCGAACCTCGAAGACAGCTCGACGAGTTCCCCCTCAATGATTTGGCGTCCTTGTTCGCGATTTCCAGAAGCTGCCGCCCGAGTGGACACTAACGCTCCGATAAGCTTTCTTGCTTTGTCTGTGTTCATTTTCTCCCCCGCACCCATTCTTGCACCGTCACGGTCAGGTGTCTTGTGGTGTCCGATACAGTGATCACGTGAAATCCCGGACCTTGTACGGCGCGGCGCTCGGCGTGGCGTTGCTCAGTTTCGCTGTCATCTTGCTGCGCTACGACGCGGTGCCCGCAGAGATCCCCGTCCACATTGGCCCCGCCGGCGAGGTCGACAGTTGGGTGCCCAAATCTCTTCCTGCCGCGACATTCGGCGCGTGGTACTCGCTGCTGCTCGTCGCGCTCATCTACTTCGCGGCCCCGCGTCCGGGCATCGCTTATCGACGAATCCCCGTCTCCCCCACCTCCCCCATCCCTTTCTCCGACACCGCCGCCGACAAAGCCGCTGCCCTGTTGCGCTTGTCGGACCGTTCGCTGGCCTGGATCGCCGTGGCGCTCGTCGTGCCGATGTGCCTGATTCAGTTGACGTTCGCGTTTCCCGAGTACGCGGCGTACCGCCCAGTCGCGCTGGGCTTGCTTGTCGTCGGTCTCATCGCCGCAGTGATCTACACCTTCGTGCTACTTTCCCGCTGGCCGAAGCAGATGGAGGAAATGCCCACCGACGACGATGAACGCACCCGCCAGAAGCACTTCGGTGCGGGGGCCGGGATGGGCTTCTACAACGAGCCCGACGACCCGATGGTCACGTGGGTTTCGCCGTTCAACCAGGGCAAGGTGGATCTGAACTGGGCCCATGCACCAGTGAAGCAGTACGCCCTCGTACTTCTCGTGCTGCTCGCCGCGGTGTGCGTGGTTCCGTTCCTCGCTCTCTAAGCGCGGGCATCTAGAGGAAGTGACGATGAAGAAGTGGATCGCAGGCATCGGAGCAGTTGCGCTCGTGGGAGCTGGAGCGGCGGCAGCCGTCGTCGTGGGGAGCGACACGACGGTCGAGCGCGTCGTCGACGGCGACACCGTCGACGTGTCCACCTGGTCAGGGACGAAGCGGGTGAGGCTGCTCAATATCAATGCCCCTGAGCTCGCCCACGACGGTGCCCCGGAAGAATGCCTCGCTCAGGAGGCAAAAGACCGCCTCGAGGAACTCCTGCCGGCGGGGACGACAGTGACACTCGAGTACGACGTGGACCGGCAGGACCGCTACGGCCGCGAGCTCGCCGGGGTATTTGTGGGCGACGACTTCGTCAACGAGCAGATCGTCAGCGAAGGATTCGCCCACGCGGTGGTCTTTGAACCGAATCGGAAGTTCTACGACCGGATTCTCGCTGCCGAAGCCGGCCCGCGCGCGGACCGGAAAGGGGTTTTCGGAGTCGAGCCGGGCTGTCTCGTCGGCGCGGCGCCCGACCAGGCCACGCCAGTAGACGACGCGGAGGTTTACACCGGCTGCAGGGCGTACGGCGGGAATTATTCGCTGAACAACGTGGATGACAAGGGCCGGCGCTACGCCAAGATCGACTGCGACACAAAGAAGCAGATCGGCTAGCTGACGCAGGTAGGTGTTCAAGCACATTCCATGAGCGGGCGCACTTTGAGTCGCACGACGATTTATCGGTTTATCGGTCGAGGTGAATTTATCGGTTTATCGGTTGCGCTATGATGACCAGCATGGACAATCCTTTCCGCCCTACCTTCGGAGCCAGCCCCCTCGTCTGGGCAGGACGCACCACAGTGCTCACCGACTTCGACCGTGCAATATCCGGGGCTGTGGGAAACCCTGACCGCTCTATTGTGATCTCGGGGTCGCGTGGCATCGGAAAGACTGTGCTCCTCACGGAACTCGAAGACATTGCAGCGCAGCACGGCTGGGTTGTGCTGCGTGCCTCGGCTCGGGAACAGATCGCTGAATCACTCATGCAATCCGTGATCCCTGAAGCGATCCGCCGTCTGTCGCCTCCACCGCGGCGCCGCATTACCGGTGTTTCCGTGGCGGGCATCGGGTCGGTGAGAACCGATGTGGAGACCACTGACTCAGTTCCTAGACTCAGCACTCAGTTGCGCGAACTCATTTCGCATCTCCGCGGTACGGGCGTGCTCATCACCATCGATGAAGTGCAGGACGCCTCCCCCGAGGATCTCACCCAGGTAGCCGTTACGTACCAGGATCTAGTGCGGGACGATTTGCCTGTCGCCGTCGCAATGGCTGGTCTCACTCACGGAATCAACGCCCTGCTCGATCTTCCAGGGGCGACGTTTCTGCGGCGCGCCCGCCATTACGAGCTTGGGCCTCTCACGTTGGAAGATGCTCGCACGGCTCTTGCTGATACAGCTCGCGACGGCGGTAGGCCGTTCGAAGACGCCGAACGCGCGGCTCAGTTCAGCAAGGGCTACCCCTACCTCGTTCAGTTGCTGGGGTTCCTATCGTGGGAAGCTGCCGACGCCCTCGGCACGGACCGCATCGATGCCCACTCGGTGTCGGACGCAATTCCGCGCACCCTCGAACGACTGGGGGTTCACGTGCACCAACCAGCTTTGCGGGAGGTGCCCGCCCGACAGATGGAATACCTCCGGGCAATGGCGGCTATCGAGGCCGATACCGGCTCGAGCGACGTCTCAACGGCTGCACTCTCGGAGCACCTCGGCCGTCCCTCGACGGCGCTCTCCGATATTCGGGCCCGCCTCATCGAAAGGGATCTGATCACTCCCGCCGGATGGGGCCTCGTCGAATTTTCCCAGCCTTATCTCGGACAATATTTGCTGGACCGGGGACGGCCACAGCGAATAAACTGATGTTCTTCAGGTCGCTGCTCCCATTCTTCAGCAACGCGTGCGCACAGCCGAGTGGATAGCCTGGAGAGTATGAGTATCACTCGCGCACAGGAGATCCTCGCCAACGCGTCGCACATCGAGGTCTTCACCGGCGCCGGCATGAGCGCGGACAGCGGCATCGCCACGTACCGCGACGCGCAGACGGGCCTGTGGGAGAACGTGGACCCGCAGGACATGGCGTCGACTGACGCGTGGCACGACGATCCGGACACGATGTTCGCGTGGTATCTGTGGCGCGCGCGTCTCGCACAGCAGGCGGAGCCGAACGCGGGGCACATCGCCATCGCACGTTCGCCGAAGACGACGGTGACCACGCAGAATATCGACAATTTGCACGAAAGGGCGGGAAGCACGGAAGTCGTGCACCTGCACGGTTCGTTATTCGAATTCCGTTGTTCGCTTTGCGACGAACCGTACCCCCACCCCATCTCCTTCCCCGAGCAGCCAGTCGCTGAGATCACCCCGCCGGCATGCCCCATGTGCAACGGAACGGTGCGACCGGGCGTGGTGTGGTTTGGGGAAGCTCTCCCCGAGGCCGAGTGGAAGGAAGCGGAGCGTCGGATGCAGACGGCGGACGCGGTGGTGATCGTCGGCACCTCAGGCGTGGTCTACCCCGCCGCCGGTCTGCCGCTGCTCGCGCACTCCCGCGAGATCCCGATCATTGAGGTCACCCCGCTGCGCACTGACCTGTCGCATTTGGCTGAAGTGGTCATTGAAGACACGGCGGCCAATGCGCTCCCGAAACTCTTTAGCTAGTTCCAGGCGCGCAGGACCGTGAAGGTCTTATCGCGGGCGACCTGCTCGACTGCGGCGAAACGTCGTTCCACCTCGCCGCGGTAGCGCAGGTGCGAATTGTGCACAAGGTAGAGGGAACCGCCGGGGGCGAGCAGGCGCACGGAGGCATCGAGAAGATGCTGCACCAACGTGGCGTCGACGGTGGTGCCGTCGTGGAATGGCGGGTTGAGGGCGATGGTGTCGAAGGAGGCGTCGGAAAGCTGGGAGCCCGCGTCATCCCACGTTGCGTCGAGGCCGATGGCGCGGGCAGACAGCACCGCATCAGCATCGGAGTCGGTCGCCTGGGCCTCAAGACCGCGGGTGACCGAGCCGTTGCCGCAGCCGAGATCCAGTAGACGGCCAGGCGCGTCGGGCAGGCAGGAGCGCAGTAGCTCACCGCCGCGGTCGGGCTTTGCGCCGGAGAAGACGCCGCCGACGGCGACGAGGCCGTCGCCGCGCGCGGGCGTATACGTGACGTCACGGGGACCGGAGGCGACCAGGCAACGGAATTTGCCACGACCGCGCGAGGCCGCGACTTCGGTGAAAGATTCTGCGAGCACCGCGTTCATCCCGCGCGAGAGGTGCTTGTTATTCGCGCCGAGCACCACGCGCACGTCATCGTAACCGGCACCGGCGATCGAGCGTGCCAGGTAGTCCAGGCGGGCCAACGACTTCGGCATCTCACCCAAGGCCACAGCTGAGCCTGACGCACCGGCCAGGAACTCGTCCAAGCGCACATCCCCGGCAATCTGAGCGCCGAGGGAAGCAGCCTGCTGGCTGCGCGCATAATCGGAATCCAAAAACACCACCGGTCCACCTGCGTCCAGAGCCGTGCGAGTGAGATCCAGGGACGGGTCGTGGCAGATGAGGGTGGTGGCGGTGGCGTCGATAAGCGCTTCGTCGACGATGAGTTTATCCAGCGTGCGCAAGGCCTGCGACCTCCCCGATGACGTAGACCGCGGGGTTGGTCACATTCTCGCACGCCATGGTCTCGGCGAGCGCTCCGAGCGTGGTGCGGAACTCACGCTGCCGGCCCGTCTCCCCATCCTGGATGACCGCGGCCGGCGTCGTGGCGGGCAGCACGCGCTGCAACGTCTCCGCGATCGCCGGGGCCTGGCGCACACCCATGATGACCACGATGGTGCCGCCCACCCGCGCGAGCGCCTCCCAATCAACGAGCGAACGCGGATCATCCGGTGCGAGATGCCCCGAAACGACGGTGAACGCGTGGGTGACCCCGCGCTGCGTGACTGGGACGCCGACCGCCGCGGGAACCGACACTGCGCTTGTCACGCCCGGCACGACCTCGCACGGCACGCCGGCAGAAGCGCACGACTGAAGCTCCTCGAAGCCGCGGCCGAACACGTACGGGTCCCCGCCCTTAAGCCGCACCACGCGCTTGCCGGTACGGGCATGCGCGACCATCAACTCGTTGATGCGTTCCTGCGCGACCTGCTTCGCGTACGGCAGCTTCGCCACATCGACGATCTCCTTGCCCGACGTGTCCAGGAACTCAGCAAGCTGATCCGTCGGCCCCAGGTGATCCGTGAGAATCACGTCCGCCGCTTCCAGCGCGCGCAAACCGCGTACCGTGATCAGGTCCCACGCGCCGGGGCCGCCTCCGACAAGAGTCACTCTTCCGTTCATGGCTTCTGAGTCTAGGGTGGTGCCCATGCCGGAACCGAAACTCGCCCACAGCTTCGCCGACGCGCTGCCGTCCATGGCATTCGAAGCGCGCGGCGCCGACTTCCCCGACCCGCAGCTTGTCGTGCTCAACGAGCCGCTCGCCGCATCGCTCGGTCTCGATATCGAATGGCTGCGCAGCGACGACGGCCTCCGCTGGCTCACGGGAGCACAGGGCGGACACGCCACAGCGTACGCAGGGCACCAGTTCGGCCAGTTCGTGCCATTGCTTGGCGACGGCCGCGCCCTCCTCCTCGGCGATCTTCCCTCCCCAGACGGACGAGTAGAGATTCAGCTCAAAGGCTCTGGGCCGACGCCGTTTTCAAAACCGGGCTCGGATGGCCGCGGTGCTCTCGGGCCGATGTTGCGGGAGTATCTTGTCAGCGAGTTCATGCACGCGGTCGGTGTTCCAACGACACGGTCGCTTGCGGTGTTGACCACCGGCGAGACCGTCCTGCGACATCATGGCCCGGTACCCGGCGGCGTAGTGGTCCGCGTGGCGACAAGCCACCTGCGCGTCGGCTCTGTGCAGTACGCGGCGACACAGTCTGCGGACCTGGTGGATTCCGTCGTGGCGGCCGCGGGGTTCAATACCCCGGAGGAGTTGTTGCGCACCGTCATGGAGCGCCAGTTAGATCTCATCGCGCAGTGGCTGCGCCTCGGCTTCGTCCACGGCGTGATGAACACCGACAACACTGCCCTATCCGGCCAGACGATCGACTACGGCCCCTGCGCCTTCACAGAACGCTTCCGCGTCGATGCATGCTTCTCCTCCATCGACGTTCAAAGGCGCTATGCCTTTGGCCATCAGCCCGACATCATCGCGTGGAACCTGTCGCACCTGGCCGAAGCCTTGCTTCCGGTCAGCGATATCGATGCCATGCAGGACATCCTCGCCGGTATGGAATCGACGTGGCATCACCTCTGGGCCGAGCACGTTCCCGATCCAGAGGCCCTGGCCCGAGCCGAAGACATCACGACGTATAACCGTAAGCACCACGAAGGACCGCTTTTCGTGCCCCGCAACCAGATGCTCGAGGCAGCCATCACCGCCGCGGAGCAAAAAGGCGATCTCGAGGCGTACCGCGAGCTGCTCGCCGCAGTCACCGACCCCTATAACGCAGAAGCAGGCCCGGCCTGGATGGCCGAGCCTGAGGACGATATCGCCTTTACGACGTTCTGCGGAACCTAATTAGCGGTCCAGCTTAAGCACGCGCTGCGTGTAGTCCCACTGCTGGTCGTACAGGTCGCGGTGGCGCTTCAGGGACTTGCCGTACGTCGGGATCATGTCGTACAGCTTCGGGCCCCATTCGATCATGCGCTCACCGAAGCAGCGCTCGAGCAGCTCGAGCATCGCAGCCGGAGCAATCGATGCGCCCGGGGATGCGCCGAGGATGCCGGCGATGGAGCCGTCCTGATCGTTGACCAGAGCGGTACCGAATTCCAGGGAGCCGAAGTGCGGCGGAGCAGCCGGCTTGATGATCTGGACACGCTGGCCCGCGATCACGGACTCCCAGTCCTTGCCGTCAGCGGACGGCATGTACTCGCGCAGGTCGTCGACACGGCTATCGAAGGACTTGAGGACTTCCTCGACGAGGTACTTGACCAGGTCGAAATTCGTTGCAGCCACACCCAGGTAGGACGGGATATTGTCCGGGCGGATCGACTTGAACAGGTCGAGGTACGAGCCTTCCTTCAGGAACTTCGGGGTCCAGCCGCCGAACGGGCCGAACAGCAGGGACTGCTTACCGTCGACGACGCGCAGATCCAGGTGCGGGACAGACATCGGCGGAGCGCCGACCTTGGCCTTGCCGTAGACCTTGGCCTGGTGCTGCTCAACAAGCTCCGGGTTGGTGGTGCGCAGCCATGCACCCGAGATCGGGAAGCCGGCGTAGCCGCGGACCTCCGGGACACCCGCAGAGCGCAGCAGATCAAGCGCGTAGCCGCCGGCGCCGACGAACACGAAACGTGCTCGCGTGACCTTGGTGTCACCCGTGTGCAGGTTCTTGACGGTGACGTGCCAGAACTTGCCCTTCTTCTTCAGGCTCTTGACCTCGTGACCGTAGCGGATCTCGGTGCCGGCCTTCTTGGCGTGTTCGAAGAACTGGGTGGACAGTGCGCCGTAGTTGACGTCGGTGCCTTCATCCGTCCAGGAAATCGCCACGCGCTCACGGTCGAAGTCGCGATTGCGCGCCATCAGCGGCAGCTTCTCGGCGAATTCGTCGCGGTCGGCGGTGAACTTCATGTCCGGGAACATGTAGTTGTCGGACAGAGCGTCGTAGCGGCGGCGCAGGTAATCGATCTGATCGTCGCCCTGAGCGAACGAGACGTGCGGGACCGGGTTGATGAACTCTGTCGGGTCCGTCAGCACGCCTTCTTCGATCTGCTGGGACCAGAACTGGCGGGAGACCTGGAATTTCTCGTTGATGTTCTGCGCCTTGGAGACGTCGATGCGACCGTTCTTCTCCGGGGTGTAGTTCAGCTCGCAGAGTGCGGAGTGGCCAGTACCTGCGTTATTCCACGGGAAGGAGGATTCTTGCGCGGGTCCGTCGAGGCGCTCGTAGACCAACTGCGTCCAGTCCGGCTCGAGCTGGCGAATCATGGCACCGAGGGTGGCGCTCATAATGCCGGCGCCGATCAGGAGAACGTCAACCTCGTCTCCGTTCCTCGTGCTAGCTGCTTCCTGCGAATACGATGTTGACACTTTCAATGACCTCTTCGATCCGATAATCGTCTAGTGCTGATGAAGCTTACTCTAATCATTCCACGCTATTTCTCGTGGCCAGTAAACACCTAAAAACGGCGGGAACTCACCCCCGAAAACCACAAACGGTGCTTCGCGGCCCCGCAGATCACCGAACATGGCCCACCCCCTGAATCCGAACCTAAGATGAGGGCCATGAATCACGAAGCCCCGAAAATCGACTCTCTGGACTGGTCCGCCGATGAACTCGGCGACAATTATCAACACGTAACTCTCCACCTCGGCGCGGACCCGGAGGGCGAAGGAGACAACGTCGCGGTGCTGGTGAAAGCACGCGAGCCCCAAACAGACAAGCCCGCGCTGCTGTGGGTGCACGGCATGTCCGACTACTTTTTCCAGACGCACGTCGCGGACCATTTCACGGAACAGGGCTACCCGTTCTACGCGATCGATCTGCACAAGTGCGGCCGCGCGCACTGTGACGGCCAGCGCTGGCACCACACCAACGACATGGCCACCTATTTCGACGAGCTCACCGAAGCAACGAAGCTCATCGCGGAAAAGCACGGCGGAGTCATTCCGCTCGCGCACTCGACGGGCGGACTCATCGTGCCCCTGTGGCTGGATCACCTCCGTCGCACGGACAAAGACACCCACGCACTCGTCAACGGAATGATCCTCAATAGCCCGTGGGTGGACATGCAGGTGCCGGGGTGGCAGTTGAGGGTGCTGCGCCCCGTCGTCAAGCTTGGTGCGAAACTCGCGCCGAACCTGAAATTGCCGATTTCGGGCGAGACGACGTACGGCGACTCCATATATAAGGAGCGCAACGGTTCGTGGGACTTCGACACCGAGAAAAAGCGACTCGGCGGCCACGACAAATACATGGGATGGCTCGGCGCTGTCCTGCGCGGTCAAGAACAGCTCCACAATGACACGGACGCTGGCGTGCCCACGCTCACGATGTGCTCGACCCACTCGTATTTGGGCAAGCCGTACTCCCCCGCCGCGGACAACGCCGACACCGTCCTCGACGTCGCGCAAATCCAACGCTGGGCGCCGAAGCTGACCACGGCCGCGCACGAGACCCGGCCGATTCCGGGCGCGCTTCACGACGTCTTCCTGTCCCAGCCGCACCCACGCCAGCTCGCCTTCAACGCCGCCGACACGTGGCTCGCTGAGCTCGACAACCAGGAGAATTAACCATGCACTTCGACTACATCATCATCGGCTCCGGCTCCGGCAACTCGTTCCCCACCCCGGAATTCGACGACGCTTCCATTGCCATCATCGATAAGGCCCCGCGGTTTGGCGGCACGTGCCTCAACAACGGGTGCATCCCGACCAAGATGTACGTCGTCGCCGCAGACACTGCACGCGCGGCCGCAAATTCCGAGCGCCTAGGCATCCACACGACATTCGAGGGCGCCGACTGGCCCGCGATCGTCGACCGCGTCTTCTCCCGCCGCATCGACCTCATCTCGCGCGGGGGCGAAGAGTACCGGCGCGGCGACGAGTGCCCCAACATCACGCTTTTCGACGGTCACGCCCAGTTCACCGGCCCCAAAACCCTCTCAACGACTCTTGACGGTAAGGATGTGGAGATCACCGGCGACACCATCGTCATCGCCGCCGGCTCCCGGCCATTCATTCCGCCCGTCATCGCCGATTCCGGCGTCCCGTACCTCACCAACGAGGACGTCATGCGCCTGCCGGAACAGCCAGAATCCATCACGATTCTCGGCGGCGGCTTCATCGCCATGGAATTCGCCCACATCTTCCAATCGTTGGGCACCCACGTGCGCATCGTGAACCGCTCGCCCCTCATGCGCCACCTCGACGACGACATCCACGACCGCTTCAACGCGCTCGCCGCACCCCGCTACGAAACGCACATCGGGCGCACTGTTTCCAGCGCCAACCACGACGACAACAGCGTCACGCTCACGCTTGACGACGGCACCGCCATCACCTCCTCCGCCCTCCTCGTCGCCACCGGGCGCATCCCCAATGGCGACCAAATGAACCTGTCAGCCGGGGGCGTGGAGATGGATGAGCGGGGACGGGTGGTCGTCGATAAGCATGGCCGCACGACTGCCGACGGTGTCTGGGCGCTGGGCGATGTTTCTTCTCCCCACATGCTCAAGCACGTCGCCAACGCCGAGCTGCGCGCCGTGCGCCACAACATTCTCAACCCCCAAGACATGGTGCCGATGCCCCATGAGCACGTCCCCTCCGCCGTGTTCACCTACCCCCAGCTCGCAACAGTCGGCATGACCGAAGCTGAAGCACGCGACGCCGGCTTTGATGTGACCACCAAGATCCAGAACTACGGCGATGTCGCATACGGATGGGCCCTCGAGGACCAGGACAGCGTGGTCAAACTCGTCGCCGACAAACAGACCGGCCGACTCCTCGGTGCTCACTACATGGGCCCGCAGGCATCCACCCTGATCCAGCAGCTCATCACCGTCATGGCATTCGACCTCGACCTCCGCGACGTCGCGCGCAAGCAGTACTGGATCCACCCTGCTCTAGCCGAAGTCACCGAGAACGCGATCCTCGGCCTCGACCTCGAATTTCCCGCAGTGTGACACAAAACACAGTTTCTGTTGTAACGAAGTTCTCCCAGCTGACAATAACCAGATAGCAGACCTCGTTCCCAGGTTCCCGGCAGATAATTCTTTTCCCTTGAGGAAAGGTTGCCGGAAACTGGAAATCAGGATGAGGTGCGCTAGACTATCCCCCCGAAAGCGAACGGTGATTATCCATGAAGCGCCGTTCACCGAACCAAACTATTTGAAAAGGAACAGTGAATATGCGCAACTTCCGCAACGCAGCCATCGCTGGCGCCACCGCCCTGGCGTTGACCTTCGGTGGCACTGCCGTCGCAGGTGCTGAGGAGACGGTTGGCAACGAGTCCGCAAGCGAGCAGCACCAGGGTGGCGACAAGCCGCGCAGCTCCTCCACCCGCATTTTTGAGAGCATCGGTGGCGACCACAGCGACTCGGACACCTACATGGTCAACGGCCGCGACCTGTTCGGCTCCTCCAAGAATTGGGATGAAGTCGGCACCCCGGCAAAGGTTCTCTACGGACTCACCGTCGCCCTCGGCGCTGTTGCAGCATTCGGCGTCATTCTCGCACCGCTCGACAACTTCATTAAATACGGCCCGTTCGCCCAGTAATTGCGAAACTAAGCCGGTAACCTTCAAACAGCAAAGTAAGGAAACATCATGCGCAAGTTCCGCAACGCAGCTCTCGCTGCAGTCACCGCCTCCGCCGTTGCTTTCGGCGGCACCGCAGTCGCTACCGCTGCTCCGCAGCCGGACGAGTCCCGTGGATCTTTCACCTCCGGCTCGAGCCAGGACGGCGATACCCCGATCAAGGATCTGATCGGTAAGATCGGCGAGAAGCCCGGCCTCGAGGCCGTTGGTGACGCCACCGACGCTGACACGGATGCCGACGTTCGCGACGTTTGGGGCAAGGAAACCTACAAGGAAGATGAGAACACTCCGCAGTGGGCCCGCCTCTGGAGCGATGGCATCGACTGGTTCGCCCTCGCCACCATCATCGGTGGCGTCATCGGTGCTGCCAACTGGGCTCTTTACAACGGCTACCTGCCGCAGATTGACTGGAAGACCATGACCCTCAAGTAAGGGACACGGTTTTCAACCGAAAAGACCGCCTTCGGGCGGTCTTTTTTATTGCGTTCTTTAGCGCTACCCCCGCTTCCACCCCCGCGGCTGCGCACTTCAGTAGACATGCTCTTTCGCAGCGCCCTTGGCTGTGTCTAGGTTGAAAACCATGAACCAATTCACCGCGATGCTTGGAGCGCTGAAGGCCCCGCTCGACTTCCTGGAGCACTTCGATGCCCAGGAAGCTCTCGACGCGGGGCTCGACCGGTCGACGGTGAAACAATGGGAAACCATTCACAACGTGTACCTGGCTCCGACGAAGTGGGCGCGCCAGCAACGGCATGCCGCGCACGCCGCTCGGTCGGCGGAGTTCACGGCGGACAAGCTCTGGGCCATTGAATCGCGCATCAAACACATCACCGACGAACGCGAAAAATGGCAGCTGCGGCTAAAACTGTTGGGCATCCGGGGCCGCTGCGACGCTCTGAAGCGAAAGGCAGCGGAAATCGTCCCCGAGAAGGAGAAGCCGAAGCCTAAGAAGACGATGGGCTTCGGTAAAACCCGCGATGGCATGCGTCCACTCACCGCGATGGGCACCGAGAAGGACATGGCGGCGCTGGAATACGCGTTGCGGAAGCGTATCTCGTCGGACGGTCCGGCGGGCCCGCAGATGCTCGAGACGCTCATGGCCATGCTGGGGTTGCGGCCCGACGCCGAGACGGAAACGACAACGCCCGCCGCGCCGGCTGTGCCGCGGCCGCTGGTGCTGATCCCGCTGCCGGACTACCTCAACATCATCAACGGCGATGGCGACGAGACCATCCTCGGTCTCAGCGACGGCACGACGATCACGGGGGCGGACTACCTGGCCAAGTATCACGGCACCGACCTCGAGGTAGCCATGTTCCACCCGCAGGAAGGTGCCGTGAATCTGTACCGCACGAGCCGTTTCGCTAACAAGAAACAGCGCGATCTCGCCCGAGCAAGCTTATCGACGTGTCCTGTCCCCGACTGCCGCCATGCCTCCGATAACTGCGAAGTCCACCACATCACGGCGTGGTCGCGCGGCGGTCAGACGAATATGTCGAATCTGGCGCCGCTGTGCAGGTACCACAACCGCACTAACGACGATGATCCGAAGAATCGTCACCGCGGCAAGGTCGTGAATATCAGGGGCAGACCTGTCTGGCGGTCCCCGCGGGGATTCACGGTGGACAATAAAGTCCACCCGTTCGGCGCGATGAGTCTTCTATTCGGAAACTAGCGCTGGGAATCCGGGATCGTGAGGATCTCGTTGCCGTCGTCGGTGATGACGATGGTGTGCTCGAACTGGGCGGTGTATTCGCCGTCGCGGTTTTGGACGGTCCAGCCGTCGTCCCAGATGTCGTAGTCGAGGGACCCGATATTGATCATCGGCTCGACGGTGAGCGTCATACCGGGCTCGAGGACGTCGGTGTAGGCGTCGGAATCATAGTGCAGGACGACGAGCCCGTTGTGGAAGGTCGTTCCCACGCCGTGACCGGTGAAGTCGGTGACGACGTTGTACCCGAAGCGCTTCGCGTACGACTCGATCACGCGGCCGATCACGTTGATTTGGCGGCCGGGCTTGGCAGCGCGGATGCCGCGCATGGTCGCTTCCTTAGTGCGCTCAACAAGCAGGCGGTTCTCTTCTGCGACGTCGCCGGCGAGGAAGGTCGCGTTGGTGTCGCCGTGGACGCCGTTCTTGTAGGCGGTGACGTCGATATTGCAGATATCGCCGTCCTGGATGACGGTGGTGTCGGGGATGCCGTGGCAGACGATCTCGTTGAGAGAGGTGCAGCAGGACTTCTCAAACCCACGGTATCCGAGCGTCGACGGGTAGGCGCCGTGGTCGAGCATGTACTCGTGGGCGATGCGATCGATCTCGTCGGTGGTCACGCCGGGGGCGACAGCGGCGCCGGCAGCCTCAAGAGCATTCGCAGCAATCCGGGACGCCTCACGCATCTTCTCGATGGTCTCCGCCGTCTGAATCAGCGGCTCACCGATATTCTCCTGGACCTCGTCCTTCCACGCGTATTCGGGGCGCTCGATGCTATCGGGCACGGTGCGAATCGGAGTGGGCTTACCGGGGGTCAGTTTTCCGCGAGTGTTCATGCGGACCATGCTAGTCCCCGGTTCCGGGCTATTGCTTCGGGGCACCGGCCTCGTCGATATTCCGCAGCATTGTGTCGGTGACGGCAACAGCAGCCTCGGATCCCCCGCCGAGGACGATGAGGGTGGCGAATGCGATGTCATCATCGCGGTAGCCGGTGAACCACGAATGGGAACCTCCGTTGATCTCCGCTTCACCGGTCTTGCCGCGGATGTCGCCGCCAGCGCCGAAGCCGGAGGCGGTACCGCCGGGACTGGTGACGGCTTTCATCATGCCGCGCAGCTCCTCGATCGCGTGGGGGTTGGGAGCGGGAAGTTCTTCGCTGGGCTTCGTCTCGCGTCCGGAGATGAGATACGGCATCGGGGTGGATCCGTTCGCGGCGGTTGCCGACACCAGCGCCATCCCAAAGGGGCTCGCCAAGTCGAGGCCCTGGCCGTAGCCTGCTTCGGTGCGGTCAAGGGGTTCTTCCCCGTCGGGAATGGATCCGGTCAAAGAGTCGAGGCCGGCGATCTCGTAGTCGACGCCGAGGCCGAATTGCTTGCCCACGTCCTTCAATTCACCCGGGGCGAGTTTCGTCGAGATGTCGGCGAAGGTGGTGTTGCACGACCGCGCGAAAGCGGTTTCGAGCGGGACGCTTCCCATGCCGAAGCCCGCGTAGTTGGTCACGGTTCGGCCGTAGATATCCATGGTTCCAGGGCACGGCACGATCGCTTCAGAAGAAAGGCCTTGCTTATCGACGCCCGCGAACGCCGTCAAAATCTTGAACGTCGACCCCGGCGGGTACTGCCCCATCATGGCTGTGTTGCCGTCTTCATCCGCGGCTTTGGTCTGGGCGACTGCGAGAATCTCGCCACTAGAAGGCCGGATTGCCACGATCATGGCTTTCTGCCCGTTGATGGGCTCGAGGGCCTTCTCAGCAGCGGTCTGCACCTTATGGGAGAGACTGACGGTGATGGACGGCGACGGCGTCGCATCGTGGCGCTCGATGTCTTCGAGCTCGTTGCCGTTCTCGTTGACGATGGCGACCTTCCATCCGGCATCGCCTTCAAGATCAGTGCGGACTTCCTCGCCGATGCGCGCCATGATGTCGGGCGCGAAGTGCGGATCGTCAGCGACCATGGACGCTTCCTCGTTGAGGCGCACGCCCTTCAATCCCCCGACGGCTCCTTCGACGGATTCGCGTGCTCCTTGGGGAATCATGGCGACGGAGAAGACGCCGGTGGCGTCGTCAAGCTGTTTTTCTAGCTCTCCCGCATCACGCATCGGCACCGACGGATCCTGCTCGTGCGCGGCACCGAGCGCATTCGCAATCGATGCAGCTGTATTCGCCTTATCCCCCACCGCATTCGTGTCCACGAGCAGACGGTACGCAACCCCCGGGCTCAGCAGCGCCACACCGTCCGACGACACGACGCTCGCCTGATCCGCCGGCACCGTCCGCAACTCCAGATGCTGGTTCGCGCCCAACCGCGGGTGCAGAATCGACGGCTGCCACCGCACCGTCCAATCCTCGTTCTGCTGTGTCAAGGTCATCGACGCGTCGTAACGCACATGGCGGTCGCGCGGCAGCGCCCAGTCCAGCGTGTAGTGCGCGGTGGCCAGGTTTTCCTGCTGGTCGACCGAATTCAGAGTCGCCGTGACCGCTTCTGCCTGCATGCCGCCGATGGAAGAAGACAGGGAATCGGAGGCGGTGGCGGGGTCGTCGATAAGCGTGCTGATGTGCTCGTAATCGAAGCGCGCCAACGCGTCCAAGAATTCCTCCGCGACGGGCTCCGCGGGATTCGGTTTCGGCGTGCACGCCACCGCGCCCAACGCGACCGCGACGACCATGAGCAGCACCGAAAGCCTGGATTTCATGGCCGTAAAAATAGCAGCGCCGACATGCTTATCGACGCTGCCACTCTCAGAACCCGCCCGTTCTACTTTGTAACCTTGACCTCCGCGCGAGCACCCTCGATCTCCTCGAGGCCTTCCTCTTCCGCGATGCGCTCTGCGTGCGCGATGAGCGTCTCCACAATCTTCGACTCCGGGACGGTCTCCACGACCTCGCCCTTGACGAAGATCTGGCCCTTGCCGTTGCCCGACGCCACACCGAGGTCTGCGTCGCGCGCCTCACCCGGGCCGTTGACGACGCAGCCCATCACCGCGACGCGAAGCGGGTACTCCATGCCCTCCAGGCCCGCGGTGACTTCCTCCGCGAGCTTGTACACGTCCACCTGTGCGCGACCGCACGACGGGCAGGAAACGATCTCCAGCTTGCGCGGACGCAAATTCAGCGACTGGAGGATCTGGTCGCCGACCTTGATCTCCTCCACCGGGTCCGCAGACAGGGACACGCGGATGGTGTCGCCAATGCCCTCAGCGAGCAGCGCGCCGAACGCGACCGACGACTTGATCGTGCCCATGAACTTCGGGCCCGCCTCCGTCACGCCGAGGTGCAGCGGGTAGTCCGTCTTCGCGGCGAGCTGGCGGTACGCCTCGACCATCAGCACCGGGTCGGAGTGCTTCACCGAGATCGCGATATCGCCGAAGCCGTGCTCCTCGAACAAGCCGGCCTCCCAGATCGCGGACTCGACGAGCGCCTCCGGCGTCGCCTTGCCGTACTTCTCCAGCAGGCGCTTATCCAGGGAGCCGCCGTTGACGCCGATGCGGATCGGGATGCCCGCGTCACCAGCTGCCTTCGCGACCTCCTTGACGCGACCGTCGAATTCCTTGATATTGCCCGGGTTGACGCGCACGGCAGCGCAGCCGGCGTCAATCGCGGCGAAAATGTACTTCGGCTGGAAGTGAATGTCCGCGATGACCGGGATCGGCGACTTCTTCGCGATCGCCGGCAGCGCCTCCGCATCCACCGTCTTCGGGCACGCCACGCGCACGATATCGCAGCCGGTCGCCGTCAACTGCGCGATCTGCTGCAAGGTGGCGTTGATGTCGTGCGTCTTCGTCGTCGTCATCGACTGCACGGAGATCGGGTGATCGGACCCGACCCCCACGTCACCGACGAACAGCTGGCGGGTTTTACGACGCGGGGCCAGCGTCGGCGGCGGCCCTTCCGGAATGCCCAAACCGATAGGTTGATTCATAGCCCCAAGATTAACACCGCACGCAAACCACGCGCGCTACCCGAACAATCGGACCGGGTTAGTCACGTCCGCGATGATCACGAGCACGCCCACCCCCAGCAGTAGCGCCGCCATGGCGTAGGTCAGCGGCATGAGCTTCTCGTAATTCACGGGTCCGCCCGGCGGTAGGCCGCGCAGCCGGCGGATCCGGTCCCGGACGGCTTCGTAGAGGACGACGGCGATGTGACCGCCGTCCAGAGGCGGAAGCGGAACGAGATTGAACAGCGCCAGGAAGAAGTTCAGGGAGGCCAGCAGCGAGAAGAAGATCGCCCACTGGTTGCGCTCCGCCAATTCGCCGCCCGCGCGGGATGCGCCGACGACGCTGATCGGGCCTTCGGTATCGCGCTCGCCACCGAAAATCGCGGAGACCACGCCCGGGATCTTGCCCGGAAACGCCGCCAATCCCTTGACGCTCGCCGAGATCATCTCCCCCGACAAACGCCCCGCCGCCGGCACTGCTTCGACCGGTCCGAAGCGCTTCATGGCGTCGGCAACCGGTGCGTTCCCCATGCCGATCGCACCCGCTGTGAACGGCTGGCCGTCAGCGCCGAAGCGGACGACTTCATCGAGCTCTACCGGGATGTCGAGGCTCTCCGTGCCACGCTCCACACCAAGGACAACGGTGTCGCCAGGACGGGCGAGAACGTAGTCGCGTAGCTGAACGAACGACTCCAGCTCCTCCCCGTCGACGGTGAGAATACGGTCGCCTGCGCGCACCCCAGCCGCGGCGGCAGGACCGTCACCGGTGCAGTCCGCGACGTTCGTCTCGTCGACCTGGTCGGAGGTGCAGGTCAGCTCGCCGACGGTCGGGGTGCGATCGGCGTACGGGTTTGGGATCCCAGAGCTCACGGCTAACAGGTAGATGACCATGAAGCCGAGCAGTAGGTTCATCACGATGCCGCCGCTCATCACCGCCACGCGCTGCCACCACGGCTTGCGGTACATGGCATGGGGCTCTTCCTCGGCGCTCAAATCGTCCATCGCGGTCATGCCGGCGATATCGCAGAACCCTCCGAAAGGGAGCGCCGCAATACCGTATTCAGTCTCGCCTTTTTTCGTGGACGCAAGCGTCGGGCCGAAGCCCAGGAAGAACCGCCGCACGCGCATTCCGAACGCCTTTGCGGTGAGCATATGCCCGGCCTCGTGCAGCGCGATCGACAAAGCGATGCACACGGCGAAGAGCACGATGCCTAATACAAATGCTCCCATGGGGGTGTGGCCTTCCTGGGGTTAGGAGGTGGCGTCGATAAGCGAATTGGCGCGCTGCCGGGCCTGGGTTTCGACGCCCACGATTTCGTCGAAGGAAGACGGTACCACTGCGTACGACGACGCCGAATCGAGCACCTCAGCCACGATGTCGACGATCTGCGGGAAGCGGATCCGCCCCGAGAGGAACGCCGCCGCGGCTTCCTCGTTGGCCGCGTTGTACACCGCCGGGTAGGTGCCGCGCGCCGCCGCGACCTCGCGTGCGAGACGCACCGCAGGAAACGCCGCCTCGTCGAGAGGCTCGAAGCGCCAGTCCATCGCGTCACGGAAGTCGAGCGCCGGTTGCGCGCCCGCGACGCGCCCAGGCCACGCGAGCGCGTGCGCGATCGGCATCTTCATCGACGGCGGCGAGGCTTGCGCAATCGTGGCGCCGTCGTTGAACGTCACCATCGAGTGCACGATCGACTGCGGGTGGACGACGACGTCGATGATGTCCGGGGAGATACCGAACAGCAGGGTTGCTTCGATGAGTTCGAGGCCTTTGTTGATCATCGTCGCGGAGTTCAGGGTGTTCATCTGGCCCATCGACCACGTCGGGTGCGCGGCGGCTTGCGCGGGGGTGACGCCCCACATTTGCTCGCGGGTCCAGCCGCGGAACGGCCCGCCGGACGCGGTGAGCACGTAGCGGTCGACGTCGTCTGCGCGTCCTGCCCGCAGGCATTGCGCCATCGCGGAGTGCTCGGAGTCGACGGGCACGATGTCGCCGCCTTTCGCGGTGACCAGGTCGCCGCCGGCAACGAGGGATTCCTTGTTCGCGAGTGCGAGCACCGCGCCGCGGTCGAGCGTTGCCAGCGTCGACGCGAGCCCCAGCGAGCCGACGAGCGCGTTGAGCACCACGTCCGCATCAATGTCGCGCACGAGCTCCTCGGCCGCGTGCTCGCCCGCGCGCACAGGCTCACCGAGAGCTTCCGCGACAACAGCAGACGCAGATTGCTTAGCGACGCCCACCTGATCCCCCTTCAGCCCCCACCTCTTCGCCTGGGCGATGACAGCCTGCGGGTCCGAACCCCCGGCAGCGATGCCGACGACCTCGAATTGCTCCGGCGCCGCGGCGATGACCTCCAACGCCTGCGTACCAATTGACCCAGTGGACCCCAAGATGAGAACTTTTCGCACCGCTCTATTCTCACACACACCGCACGGGCTTCTTGGCGGGGTCAA